>CAZHTX010000077.1:0-16118 GCA_964535475.1 uncultured Pirellulaceae bacterium | reverse complement strand
CCGCGGCTAGCGCCGTTGGATCAGGGTTCTCGGATAGGTTCTTGGCAGACGAAAGTCATGTCCTTTCGGCGGTCGCAACGGTACCCTGGCTGAGACCATCAAGGGCGTGACGATGAGGCCTGTTTTCCTGGAAGCCTCCTCGACAAGCCAGTGGGGTCTGGAGACATTTTTATCTTCCACTTCTTTTTTTAACTAAGCTCTGTGTCGACGGTACTGCCTCGGTGCGTCCTTTCAATCCAGTCCTTTCGAGACCAAGAATCCGTACGAGCATGAGTACTGCATCACTGAGTATGAGTTTGAATTAATGCGCACCGACGATTTACGGATAGCCAAAACGCATCCGTTGCTCAGCCCGGCGGTCCTGGCCGAGGAATTTCCGCTCAGCGACCGCATGGCCGCTTGCGTTGCCACCCAGCGTACCAGCATTGAACGAATTTTGTCGGGGGAGGATCGGCGGTTGCTGGCCGTCGTTGGTCCCTGTTCGATTCATGACGTGGACGCCGCGCGGGAGTACGCGGCGCGACTGCGTCCGCTGGTCGATGAGTTTGCCGATCGCCTGTTGGTGGTGATGCGAGTTTATTTCGAAAAACCACGCACCATTCTTGGCTGGAAAGGACTCATCAACGACCCCGACTTGGACAATTCTTATCGTATTAACCGCGGTTTGAGGTTGGCTCGCCAATTAATGTGCGACATTGCCGAGCTCGAACTGGGGGCGGCGACCGAATTTCTGGACACCACGCTGGGGCAATTCTATGCCGACCTGGTCTGCTGGGCGGCGATCGGCGCGCGGACGGTGGAAAGTCAAATTCACAGAGAACTCGCTTCCGGGTTATCGATGCCGGTGGGCTTTAAAAATCGCACCGATGGGAATGTCCAAGTGGCGATCGAGGCAATTATCTCCGCCCAGAACCGCCACCTCTTTCCCTCGTTGACGGCCCACGGGGCACCCGCAATTTTCGAAACCACGGGCAATCCCTGGGGCCACCTGGTGCTCCGCGGTGGCAAACAATCGGGACCGAATTTTGCAGCGGCACAAATCGAGGCGGCCGCTGGCCAACTGGCAGCCGCCGGCATCAAAACTGGCATCATGATCGATTGCAGCCACGGCAACAGCGAAAAAAATCCAACTCGCCAGCTCGAAGTGGCTAACTGCATCGCTGAACAATTGCGAGCCGGTTCGCGAGAGATTCGCGCCGTGATGGTGGAGAGCCATCTAGTCGCCGGAGCACAACCGATCGGGGCAGCCAGTTCGCTGGTCTATGGCCAAAGTATCACCGACGCCTGTTTGGGGTTTGAAGATACTCGCCGCTTGCTCGCCAGCTTGGCCGCAGCAGTCCGCGAATAAGGAAACCGCCAGTCACTGCGGCAGCGTTCGTCACTTCGGCAGCGTTTCGGGGGGACTACTGCGAGCCTCTTCCAGTAGTTTGCGATAAGTAGCTTGATCCGCCAGCGCTTGTTGCCGCATCGCCTCGCCGACACGTTGGCCCGCTTTGAGATCGGTCAGCAGGGCTGGTAAACCGGTCGCCATCTCGGGCCCCACCCGGGGCTGGAACCACTCCAGCTGGCCTCCTTTTCCTAGCACCACCAACGTTGGGGCCTCGGCAATTTTAAAAACGTCACGACCCACGGCGGCCAGATCGTCGATGCCCGGTAGCCCGACTTCCCAGCTGCGGAGCAACGTTTGCGTGGCGGTTGGATCATTGGCATCGGGTTCCGCCATCACAATCACAAATCGAACAGAGGATGGGGAACTGGTCGCTTGGCTGTCAGCAATGCTCTGCAACAACTTGGCCGCTTGCTGCGAGGCGGGGTGATTGGCGATCCACAGCAGCACCGTATGCTCACGATCGGAACCACGCTGATTAACACGGATCTCCGAGCCACTGGCGACAACTGGCCCACGAGATCGCAGCTCAAACTCCGGCAACCGGCTGCCCAAAAAAGGTGAAATCATCGGGGGTGGGGGCGGCACCAACGCTGTCACTGCAAACTGGTTGGGGCGACGAGGTAATTTCCAGTCGACCTCGGCTGCGATCGCAAACTGGGGCTCGCGTAATTCGATCGTTAAGCGAACCTGACTCACGCTGGGATCGCCACTCAACCCTGCACTCTCGCTGGGCAATTCGACCCGCCGCAGCAGCAGTTTCTCCTGATCGACCCAAAAACGATATCGCAGCGATTCGGCCGTCACGACCAAACAGCGGCAGGGACGCGCATCGATCTCGGCCGGTTCGCCGAAACTCAACTGAGTTTGCTCTGAAAACAGACCTGAAAGCGGAGCGTCTGACAGCAGCAGCTCCAACTGAGGCGATGGGCCGCCCAAGCCAGCGGTGGAGAAATGGGTCAACATCGGATCCGCGTAGATGTCGGCTAATCCAAAATTTTGTCGATCAAAAGCCACATCGACCATCTGTCCATCCAGGTGATTACTCAGTGGATCATTGACGACAGCCCGTAATCTCCCCCGCTCGATCGCCAGCTCGGCACCGTAAGCATGCATCCGCAGAGCCCGATTTCGCTGAAAGGCGACGGCCAGCGGCGCGTCATCCACGTGCTCGCGCCCCGCTCGGGTGTAACTCAGCCGCACAATTCCGCGGTCCGAATAGTTTTCAGCCGAGCGATATGCGGTGATCATTGCATCAAGAACTTGCCGTGGCGTATCATCCCTGCCGCTCACCAAACGTGTTGAGGAGGTACCCTCGCCGGCCCCTTTTTGGGCAGCGAGCCCCTCACCAGCTCCCCCGTCGCTGATCGGCGAGGGCAGTTCGTGGGCGAAATTGACGGCGGCGGCTGAAGCGTCCGGACTACCCTTTGGTGCGCCATCGTTGTCCCCGCCGCAGCCCATGACTGACGTGAACAAAATAACACAAACGGCCATAACGCGGGTTGATCGCATCGATTTATAGCGGTCTAACAAGGGAAAGTGGACGAGCGTTGGTTTCATAACGTCCCTTCGTGGCAGACGACAAGAGAACTTACCAGGAATGCACTTACCAGGAATGCAAGGAACGATGCGGTTGACACATCCCCTGATTCAGATCGGCTTGGGCCGCTCCGAAGCGATCGACTTGCCCACATTTGCGGAAACGGAAATTTGGGAATTCCGGCCGAGCCGCGGGCCAGCGATTCTCGACGTTCGCAGGGCGGTAACCCAATGCGTCGAATCTCCCTGTGACTTTCCCGCAATTTCCCAGGCCGTTGTCGAGGGCGACCGCGTCGTGTTGGCTGTCGACGGAAACATTCCCTCAGTCGCCCAGGTGGTGGCTGGAGTAGTCGACGCGTTGCCCCTGCAAACTCTAGCACATCTATCGGTGTTGCTCTCCCAAGAAACATCGCCGCAGACTCTTGTCGAAGTCGTTGACGCGGTGGGTGACCGCGGCGAAGTCTCTGTCCACGACCCCCAAAATCGCGAACAACATGGTTACTTGGCTGCCAATGCGGCAGCCGACCCGATTTACCTCAATCGCCAATTGATCGAAGCCGATCTAGCGGTTCCGATTATCACGGCACGTCCGGTTGGATCATTGGACCCCAACGTGATGGATGGCGGCGTGATGCCCGCCTTTGCCGATGCGGATACGCAAAACCGTTTGCGGCAGGAGACCATCGCCGCCGGTGGGGCTGACGATCGGGAGGCCGCCGAAGCCGCTTGGTTGCTCGGCGTGCAAATGCTGGTCGCCGTGATGCCGACAGCCCGCGCCGAAGTGGCCCAAGTTTTTGCCGGTACGCCCGCCGGTGTCCGCCGCCAAACGGACTCGGCCAACGCGGCCAACGCGGCCAACGACGTGCCCGCTTACTCACGGAAAGCCGAGTTGGTGTTTGCCTGTTTGGATGGCGACCGCCAACAGCAGTCTTGGCAAAACGTTGCGCGAGCCCTGCATGTCGCTCGGCACCTGATTAATCCTGGCGGCACGATTGTGGTCACATCGCATCTTGCCGCCCCGATTGGTCGCTCCCTGCGTCGCCTAGCCAGCACCGAGGAGTGGGAAAAAACGCAAAAACGCTTGGCTCGCGACGCCGGCCCCGACACCCTGGCGGCGACGTTGATTTCCCAGTTACGTCAAGAGGGCCGCGTGCTGTTGATGAGCGACTTGGCTGCCGAACAGATTGAATCGCTCGGTATCGGTGCGATCGAAACGCCCGAACAAATCAATCGGCTGATCCGCGGACACGCTACTTGCGCGGTGATTCGCAGCGCCCAATTTTGCGGAACCGCCCAATTTTGCCAACCGTCACTCACCGACTGATACACTGCAGCCCTGACCGCTGTTCCTCACGTCTGCTTACGTGTTCTTGCTTCTTAACCTTTTTACCCTGAGTCGCTATCAATGGTTCCTCAACCCGAACAGGATTTCCAAGTCGGCCAATCGCTCAGCGAACGCTTTGAGTCGGGCGAACTGTTTGTCCCGTTTGAGGAGTTAACTTGGATCGATTTCCTGGGCAGCGACAGAGGGGCCGTGCTGGGCAACCTGACCACCAATCACGTTCGCCAACTAGAACCGGGCCAGGGGCTGGAAACTTTTATCACGGAAGCTCGCGGTAAAGCCTTTGCTCACGGCACGGTCTACGCCCTGCCGGATCGTTTGCGAATGGTCACCGTGCCAGACCAATTCGATCGCCTGTCCGCCCACATTGATCGCTACGTGATTCGCGAAGATTTGCAAATCGTCGACGCTTCGCAATCGCACTACGCGGTGTTTTGGCCGGGAGTTGCCGGATCGCAGTGGGCCCAGCGTTGGCAACTAAGCCCCGCCGCGGCTCCCCAGTTGGTTCAGCAAACGATTCAAATAGGTGAGGTCACCGCGGAGGCTTATCAAGTCCCTTGGACCCGCTCGGGCGATTGGCTGTTCGTCGTCCCCAAAGACCAAGCCGATGCACTCGATGCCGCCTTGATTGCCGAAGACGTGCTGCCGGGATCACCAGCGATTGTCCATTGCGGACGCATTCGCCATCGCTTCCCCTGGTTTGGAATGGACTGCAGCGAAGCCAATCTGCCGCAAGAAATGGATCGAGACGCGTTGGCGATTGACTTTAAGAAAGGCTGCTACTTGGGACAGGAAACCATTGCCCGCCTGGACGCCATGGGGCAGGTGCAAAAGAAACTGACGCTCTGGGAATTTGACTCGGCCCAAGTCCCCACGCCGGGAATGGAATTGCGTGCCGGTGACAAAGTGGTCGCCACGGTGACTTCCGGCACCTTCTGTTTCGACCACGGCGCACCGCTGGCCCTCTGCACCGCCAGACGAAGCCACTTCTCCCCCGGTGCCACCGCCGACAGCCCGATTGGGTCGGCGACCGTGATAAACTCTGAGGATTAAGCAGGAAACGTAAAACCTATCCGAGAACCTTAAAAATGCCCGCGGCTAGCGCCGTCGGCTCAGGAATGCCCGCGGCTAGCGCCGTCGGCTCAGGGTTCTCGGATAGGTTCGTAGGCTTCTCGCATCTTGCCGGCGGTTGATTTACAATCGATCCCCGTTGTTTCAGCGCGCAAGCCCCTACCTCCTTCAGAAACTGATTTTACCCGCCCCATGATCACGCCCACAACGTTCCGGCTCGGATTGATGATGTTTCTCCAGTTCTTCATCTGGGGAGCTTGGTATGTCACCATCGGCAATTTCTTAGAAGCACGCGAAATGGGGGACTGGGTCGGCTGGGCGTACACCATCGCTCCCATCGCGGCCGTCGTTTCACCCTTCTTCCTCGGCATGATCGCCGACCGCTATTTCGCCAGCGAACGTGTGCTGGGGGTCATGCACCTGCTCGGCGGTGCCGTCATGTTGGCTGTCCCGGCGGTCGTCGACATGGGACCCAACGTCGTGATCGGTTTGTTGTTTGTCCATACGCTTTGTTACATGCCCACGTTGGGACTGACCAACACCTTGACGTTTCACAATATTGTGAACCAAGAACGCGAGTTCCCCTTCATCCGCGTATTCGGCACCGTGGGCTGGATTGTGGCCGGGATTTATGTCAGCAAGTACCTCAAAGCAGACACCGACGTTTCGCAGTTCTACGTCACCGGGGGCGCGGCAATCCTCTTAGGTTTGTATAGCTTTACGCTTCCCCACACGCCTCCGCCGGCTGCTGGCAAAGAAGCTTCGGTGCGGGAGATTCTCGGCCTCGATGCGCTTGCGTTGATGAAACAACCCTCCTTCGCCGTGTTCATCGTGGCTTCCTTCCTGATTTGCATTCCCCTGGCGGCATACTATGCGTTCGCCCCGATTTACACTGGTAAAGTCGGCTTCGACGAGCCAGCTTACGTGATGAGTTACGGGCAAATGTCAGAAATCTTTTTCATGCTGGCGATGCCGCTGTTTTTTGCCTTTCTGGGCGTCAAATGGATGCTTGTTGTCGGGATGGCGGCTTGGGTTTTACGTTACGGTCTATTCGCCGCCGCCGATGGCTCCGATGTCCAGTGGATGGTATTCAGCGGGATCTTGCTGCACGGCATTTGTTATGACTTTTTCTTCGTGACCGGTTTCATCTATACCGACAAAAAGTGCGACAAACAGATTCGCGGACAAGCCCAAGGTTTGTTGGTCTTGATCACCCAAGGATTGGGGCTGGGGATTGGTGCCCAAATTGTGGCCAAGATCAAAGAGTCATACACCACCACCGTCGACGAACAAACGATCGTCGATTGGTATTCAATTTGGATGATTGCCAGCGTGGCCGCCGGTGCCATTATGGTCCTTTTCTTGATCCTCTTCCACGATCGCGTCGCGGTCAGTGATGAGGATAAACCGGCGGTCTCCGACGCGGACGTCGCCGAAGGCTGGTCGAGCTCGGTGAGAACGGGCGAAGTATAAGCTGCTCTTTTTCTTCAACTTGTTCTTACCTCATAGCTAATTGCATGCGATTGCCCCACTTCGTTGCCCCAGCACTATTTTGCTGGGTCGTGGCGTTCGGCCTAACCGCCAACCTCGCGGCCCAATTGTCCAGCAACCAACCCCTGCTCGACAAACAACAATTGCTCGAGGCGCAAACTTTTTGGGACAATCGCGATTGGGACTGGTATCAGGAAAACATCCCCTTTCTTGATAGTCCCGACGAGGAGATTAACTCGACTTACTATTACCGCTGGGAAGTCGTTACCAAACATTTGACCTATGGCTCGCCGCTCAGCGGATACAGCTATACGGAGTTTATTGATCGACCTTTTTGGTCGGGAACGTATGGCGCAATCAGCTGTCCGGCCGGCCACCAATTGTATGAGGTTCGCTGGCTGCGCGACAAAGCATACGCCCAAGACTACGCCCGCTATTGGTTCCAAACTCCGGGGGCCCAGCCTCGCAACTACAGCACCTGGCTGGCAGATTCCGTTTGGGCGGTGCAAATGGCTCACGGCGACCGCCCTTTTGCACTCGAATTATTGCCCGCTCTAGCTGAAAACTATCAAGGCTGGAAAGCGAGACATTTTGTGCCCGAGGTCGGCATGTTTTGGCAGACCGGCCATGATGATGGCATGTAATTCAACATCAACAGTCGCCAGACGCAAGATATTCTTCGCGGTGCCCCCAGCTACCGCCCCTCGTTTAACGCCTACATGTACGGGGACGCGATCGCGTTGGCGAAACTGTATGAATTAGCCGGCGAACCACAACGTGCGGCCGAATATCGCCAGCAGGCAGATGATCTAAAGCAGTTGGTGGAAAATAAATTATGGGATCCCCAGCGTCGCTTTTTCTTTCCAATGTTTAAGCAAGCAGAGGAGCGAGATGGCTTTGTCAACGAAGCGCTCACGTTGACGTATCAGACGGGCAAGTACGCCGGCAGCCCACACGGACGCGAGTTGATCGGCTACGTTCCCTGGCAATTTAACTTGCCTGCCGACCGAGATGACTTTGCCAGCGCTTGGCGGTTTTTGCTCGATCGTGATTACTTTTGGGCCGACTATGGACCATCCTTTGTCGAGCGTCGCGATCCTCAGTTCTTAATCACAGACTATTGCTGCTGGTGGAGCGGCCAGTCATGGCCTTACGCCACCACGCAGACTCTGGTGGCGATGGCCAATTTGCTAAATAACTATTCACAAAATGTGATCAACAGCGAGGACTACTTCCAGGTCCTCAAAACCTACTCGTTGACACATCGCAAAGATGATCGCCCCTACATTGCCGAAGCGGCCAACCCCGACACCGGTTCCTGGCAAGGGTATGACAATTACAATCACAGCGAACACTATTTACATTCTGGTTATTGCGATTTGATCGTCACCGGGTTAGCCGGCTTGAGACCTCGCGATGACGAGATGCTGGAAGTCAATCCGCTGCTCCCCGCCACTTGGGATTATTTCGCATTGGTCGATATTCCCTATCGCGATCGCTTAGTCTCCATCATTTGGGATCGCGCTGGGAATCGTTATGGAATGGGAGCCGGTATGCATTTGATGGTTGACGGGCAAACAATCGCATCGGCGGCAGAGGTGTCGCGAATGGAGGCTCCGTTGCCTGAGAAATTGGACGCATCGGCCACCACGGTAACGCCTCCCCGCTACAACTTTGCCGTCAACAACGAGGGCAGTTTCTATCCACAAATGAAAGCCTCACACACCGGCCCCGGCACTTCGCCGATGACCCTGCAGGATGGCAATTACTGGTATCACATCACCCCACCAAACCGCTGGACCAACGTCGGCTCCAACAACGATCAAGAGTGGCTGGAAATTGACTTTGGTACGCCGCGATACTTGGACGAGGCGGTGCTATATCCGCTCGATGACGGCCAACAAATCGTGCCGCCCGCCGCGATTTCTCTCGAATATTGGCAGGACGAAAACTGGCGCCCCGTGTCTGAACTGCAACGCCGTCCGCAAGAGATCACCGGCAGACGGGCTAACCATATTCACTTCGAAATGGTCAAGACCACTCGTCTTCGCGCACTGCTCACACCCGCCGAACAAGCGGCAACCGGGTTGACCGAATTTGCCGCTTGGGGCCCGCAACGCGATACCGACTTAACACCACCGTCGCCCCCCTCGAGCCTCGCCACAAATGTCACGGGCGAAGGTTTCCCCCGCGCGACTGCTTCGCACACTTCACCGTACGACCGCGTGGAATTTGCCAATGATGGCAAGATCAATTATCGCCCCACTCCCAACAACCGCTGGACCGCCTATCAATCTCCCACCACCAGCGATTGGTTGGAGATCGATTTTGGTAAAGCGGAACAAGTCCAACGCGTCGAATTACATCTGTATGACGACCGCGGCGGCGTGCAAGCACCAACGGCTTACACCATCGAGTACTGGGATCAGTCTGCTTGGAAGTCTGTCGCCAATTTGCAAACCAACCCGGCCCAGCCGCAGGGCGGCGCGATGAACACAGCCACTTTTACTCCCGTCTCCACGGAAAAAATCCGCGTTGTTTTTCAGCACCGCGGTCCAGCGCGAAGTGGGCTAACGGAAATCAACGTTTGGCCTTAAGCGGTTAATGCGAATACGTTGGGTTGGGCTGCCACAGGTACATGAACGTGGGCAGCTTTGCTCGGCTAATTCCGGGGATATCCAGCGGCAGCAGATCGCCTTCGGAGGGCCGGTTGGGGGTAATCGCGTAAGGAGTCTCTCCCCGGTCACGGCAACGATGCAACAACACCGGTCGGGCCACACCGCAGCCCGCTTGATTTGCGGCAATCTCAATCGCTTCGTCGAGGTAGCCGACCGTATCGATCAACCCTAACCCCTCCGCTTGTGAGGCCGTGAGGATGCGACCATCCAGAAATGGCTCGTCTCCCTCGAGCGCGAGCCCTCGGCCGACTTCGATTCGCTGATGAAAACGCGATTGAAAATCGTCCGCGATCTTTTGCAAGATTTCCCGCGACTCGTCCGGCATCCGCCGCAGGGGCGAACCAATATCGACTTGCGAGCCACTCTTCACCTGCACGCCGATGATACTGAGATTGCTGAGGAAATCCTCCATCTCGTAGGCATTGAAGATGACCCCCACACCTCCCGTTACCGTCGTCGGATGGGCCACGATTAGATCTGCGGCGGTAGCCAGGTAATAGGCACCGCCGGCTCCCACGTCCATCAGGCAAGCGACGACCGGGAGTCCGGTTTCTTGCTTGAACTGCTGTAGATCGCGCCACATGATGTCGCAAGCGGTCACGCCGCCGCCGGGCGAATTAATCCGCACCACCACAGCCCGAATGTCTCGGTGCCGCCGTACGTAATCGAGCTTGGCGCGAAAATCGGCGACCGGGTTGGTGCCCAATGACATCAAGCCGATCAGGTTGTCATTGACCATCAAGCCGTCCACATCAACGATGCCGATTTTGGTCGCGCAATTGCGGACCGCCCCCACTGGCATCTCAATGATCGGGCTGGAGTCGACGGCCGGCGTGGTCGCTTGAATTAACTCGGTTCTGACAGTGATCGGATCGGGGATTTTGCACCCGCCAGTTGCGAGCCCAATGCACACAGCCCCACCGGTGACCAGCGTCAACCAACTATTTCTTTTGCTTCTGAGCACTTCCGTGTCCCCAGTGGCCGTCGAGTAAACTGCTGCGGCCTACAATTATCCAACGCCGCTATTTATTCAGTTTCGTGTTTCGCGAACCGCCAGGACATGGAATTATCGCGACAGACCCTAGACCTATCGGCGGCGGGCGGAACAATAAGGGTATCCGCTATGATTGGTTCAAACCTTCGGTACATGAGTTTGATTATGCTGCTGTTTTTTCCCCAAGGACAATCAGATCGCTGGCCCAACACCTCCGCAACTTTGCTGACCGCGTGGCTGCTCTGCTTGGGTATCGTGCTTGCGCCGCCGGTCAAAGCCGCACAATCGGACCAACCATCATCGCCCCCACCCGCCGAGAGCGAAGCATCTCACGGCCAACAGAACCACGTCTATTCGCAATTACTTGCCGGTGTCGCCGGACAAATCTTCACCGAGGCGATCTCCCTCCCCGAACCCCAAATGCCCGATCGGTTAACCGCCGACGAGCAAGAAACTGTCTTGAAAAAAGTAGCGGAGCCTCGCTACCCGCTGCAAAGATTCACCGCACCGCGAATTGAAGCCCCGCATGTCCTGGAAATCGAACATCAACCCTTGGACGACAGCAAGCAACCGCTGGAACGAAATCAGTTGGACCTCTACTTTGTCGCCCAAGGAACTCTCGAGGACGTGTCCGATCCTGAATTCCTCAAGCAAGTATTTGCCATCGAAGAGGCGGACCAAGCCGCCGGAAAGTTAGCGGCCGAATCACTCAGCCAAGCCGACATTGATCCCGCCCAGTTGAATGACGAACGCGAATCCTACAACCGCCTCGACACCATGATTTTTGATCGCATCCATTTAACTGGGGTCGGTCACTCCTTTTGGAGTAAGACCACTGAATCGATTCTCTTCGCGGTGCATGTCGATCGACGTTTCAATAAAGATCCCGACTTGGCCGCCAACTGGGAACGGTTCGAGCGTCAAGAAGATGGTAGCATGAAGCCGGCTGAGGCGGGTGAATATCCAGGTGCCGGAGCCTATTTGAAGATCACCCAACTGAAAGGGCGACCGGGACAGTTATTCATTGAAGCGCACGGCGTGCTGCTGGAACCTTATTCTTGGTTCCGTGGACGAAGTTTGCTAGTATCCAAACTCCCCCCGCTAATTCGCAGCCAAGTGAAAGACATTCGCCGACGATCTCAACGAGCCGGCCAGCCATAGGCGGCCCCAAAACTTAGAATCCATCCGAAAACCATTAGCCGCTTTGGCGCTAGCCGCGGTTCTTTTAGGTTTTTGGATAAGCTCTTAAACTGTAGCCTCACATTTTTATTTCTTGCGGATTTCATGGAAGTAACCTGCTATGTGGATGATCACGTTCATCTTTGCGAACTTGCGAGGCCGCCCAGCCCGCTCGGCTCTCACGATTTCTGGTGTCGCCGTAGCAGTTGCTGCTGTTGTTTCCCTCGTTGGTATCGTCCGCGGATTTGAAACTTCCCTATTGGACCTCTACGAACAACGTGGTATCGATCTGCTGGTCCATCAGGCGGGCCGCGTGCAGATGACATCCAGCGTGTTGCCTGAAGCGTTGGAAAGGAAAATTGCCGAGGTTCCCGGAGTGGCCGAAGTCTATCCTTCGTTAGTCGACATGCTATCTTTGCTGGAAGATGACATGATGGGGATACCGGTTCAAGGCTGGCCACTAGGTAGTTTGCCGCTGGCGGAACTAAAAATCATCGAGGGGCGTGGCATGCTGCCCGACGATCAACGTCCCGTCATGTTGGGCGCTCGCTTGGCCACAGCCGCTGGTAAGCAGCCCGGTGACACGATTGAAATGCTGGCCGGCGAGGAATTTACCGTGGTGGGTATTTTCGAGTCTTACAATGTATTTGATAGCGGTTCGATGGTGACTCGGCTGGAAGATTTACAACGGTTGCTGTTGCGCGAGAACGAGGTCACCCTGTTCGCCGTGGTGGTGCAAGATGGTAACTCGGAAAGCATCGGGCAGACCGTTGCCGCAATCAGCGATTTACAGCAGGGAGTAGAAGCTAGCCCGGTGCGTGAACTGGCTGAAAAGTCATCCGAAATCAAAATCGCGAGGTCTTTTGCCTGGCTAACATCCTCGATCGCCCTGGTGATTGGCTCGATCGGCATGCTGAATACGTTGATGATGTCAGTCTTCGAACGGACTCGCGAGATCGCCATGCTCAGGGCGCTCGGTTGGAAACGTCGCCGCATCATCACTTTGATATTGGGCGAAGCAACTTTGCTATGCACCGGCGGAGCGATCATCGGCATCCTCTTCGCATGGCTGATTGTGCGTTTCTTGAGTCAACTGCCCGCCGCCGGCCGGATGGTGGCGGGGGACATTTCGCCCGGCGTGATGTTGCAAGGTTTTGTGTTGGCTCTATTGCTGGGGCTGCTGGGAGGTTTGTATCCTGCCTGGTCCGCCGCCAAACTACCGCCGGTCGAAGGATTGCGCCATGACTGAGGCAGTCCCCTTAATTGAAGCCCGGCACGTTTCTCGCGCATTCAGCGACGGTAACGTGCTAGCGGTTGACGATGTATCCTTGGCCATTGGTGAGGGTGAGTTTGTCTCTTTGGTGGGCAAGAGCGGCAGCGGTAAGTCAACGCTGCTGAACCTGCTCGGCGGCTTAGATCAACCCACCTCGGGCGTGATTCTGTGTCGCGGTACTCCGCTTGATGAGTGGGGAGACTTGGCCAACTTCCGCTCGCGGGAACTCGGCTTTGTCTTTCAATCATTCCACCTGGTTTCAGTGCTAACCGCCGAACAGAATGTCCAACTACCGCTGTTCGAGAGCAACCTATCTGCCGCCGGCCGCACGGCTCGAGCCAAAGAGTTAATGGAACTCGTAGGCATGTCACATCGTTGCCACCACAAAGCGAGCAAGTTGTCTGGCGGGGAGAGACAGCGGATCGCCATCGCCCGCGCGTTGGCCTGTGATCCGAGTTTAATCCTGGCTGATGAACCAACCGGCAACCTCGATACGAACACGGCGGGCGAGATTGTGCGGCTATTTCAAACTCTCCATCAAGAAGGCAAGACGATCTTAATGGTGACTCATGACCCCAGTTTGGCTGCCGTCGCGGAGCGCACCTTGACGATGCGCGATGGCAAAATGATCGACTCGGAGCCCAGCTTACGGTCTTAGACGATGCCGCAGCAATTCGGCAATTTCAGCTGCCGCTCGGCCCCGCAACATCCCCGCGTGATCTCCGCTGACCTCGACCACATCCACCGCGTCCACATACTGCCGCCAACCCAGCGCCGGGTCGTCAAACAATTCACCCGTTCGCGTTTGGTCGCTCGGCCGCACCAAAGTCAACCGACCGGCATAGGGCAGGGTCTGATAGCTGTGTACGGCTTTGATGTTAGCTTGAAAGACCGAGAAGATTTGCATTCCCAACAATTCCGCATCGACCGGTACAATACCAGCCTGCGATGCTTGGCGAATGAAATATTCCAGTTGTTCTTCGGTCGATAAATCTCTCAATTGCTCGAGCGACAAATGCTCGTCCCCGGGGAAAAGTGCCGCAATCAAGGGCAAGAAATCTTGGTCATCAAATCCTTCTTCGCTATTCAACAAGCCGGAATCGAGCATCGTTAGGGAACTGACTTCAATCTCGGTTTGACTCAACTGACGAGCGACCTCATAAGCGATATTTCCGCCGATCGACCAGCCCAACAAATGACAAGGCCCCGGGCCGGTGATCTGACGAATCGCTTCCACGTAATAGGCAGCCATTTCGCTCAAATCTTGGTGCGGTAACTCGCGACCGTCCACACCTTGAGCCTGCAGTCCGAACACTGGCCGCTCTTCAGCCAAGTAGCCCGCCAACTCGCGATAGCAGAATACGGTGCCCCCGGCTGGGTGAATGCAAAACAGCGGCACCCCAGCGGTTTGTTGATTTAACGGAATCAGCGCCGAAGCGGGTCCTGATTTTCCTGGATCACGGATTAACTCCGCGAGATGTTCAATGGTTGGTTTCCGGAATAAAGCGGCCAGCGGCAAATTGATACCTCGCCGTTTCTCCACTTCAGCGACCATCCGCACGGCCAGCATGCTGTGTCCGCCCAGTTCAAAGAAATCATCCTCAATGCCGACCGGATCAATTTCTAATAACTCTTCCCAGATGGCCACCAACAAAGCTTCGTGTTCATCTCTCGGAGCGCGGCATTTGCCTGCCCAGTCTGGTCGTGACGCGGGTGGCGGCGGCAACGCCGCTTTGTCAAGCTTCCCCTGAATTGTCTGCGGCAACACGTCCAGCTGAACAAAGGCGGTGGGAACCATATACTCAGGTAGGATCGCCCGCAGTTGGTCACGCAGATGATTAATCAAATGCAAGGTTTGACGACGAGCCAAGGGTTGATTCGCCCAGCCCGCCAAGGTGTCCTTGGCAGACTCTTGGGCGGCTAAATTCGAGCGGAAACCTGCAGCACTCGCCAATTTGCCAGCGGTCTGGTAATCGTCGGCAACGGACATGATCCGCTCCACTTCGGACACTATTTGATGAAGCTCCCCATTCGCCTGCGCGGTCTGCAAGCAGTTCCAAATCAAGACTTCCCGTCGCAACGATCCATCTCGCTCCGTCTCCATCGAGGCGGGATAAATCCCCGTCTCCGAGTCGTGGTTCGGAGCTCGATCGAAGCACAACGTCACATCGTAACGGTAACGATTTAACTCATTTGCCGAGCTTCCCAATTTAGCCGAAATCTTAGCGCCCGCAAAACGAGGCAAGTGTTGATCAAGTGCGGCAAACAGTTGAGGATCCAACAACAGTTCTTCATCATGCTCGATTCGGCTCGTCACCTGCCTGAGGAACCGCCCCGTGCTGATCGTCTCGTTATCACCACGAGTCAATTCCACTTCCGTGGCGAAAGCACCTTGCAGCCTCAAGTCGCGAATGTCTCCCAGGAAGATCCGCCCCCCTGGGGCGAGCAACCGAGTGAGCCCGCGCAGCACGTCCAGCAGGTAGTCGAGGCTGGGGAAATACTGGACGACGGAATTCAGCACGATCGTATCATACGCGGCGGCAGGAAAATCGGCCAATTGATCCGCGCGGCGAACGTGTAACGAGACCTTGCCGGCCAATTCGCCGCGCTGGTCAAGGGTTTGCGTCAGCTGAGCAATCGCAGCCGGCATGATGTCGACCCCCGTGTAATGCTCGAAATCGCTGCCCAACCGCAACAAAATCAAACCGGTCCCACAACCAACCTCAAGTATCCTTTTAGGCTGTAAATCAAGAATCCGCTGGGCCGATTGCTCTGCCCATTCGCGCATCAGAGGCTGTGCTATCTGCTTGCCCGAGATCACGCTCTGCCAGCCAGAAAAATCATTTTCCGGCTCCAGCACCAAACCACTTTGCTGATGCGATTGATCAAACAACGCCAGCCAGTTGGCAATGTGCTCATCTTGCAAATTGTCAGGACTTTCCTCCGCTGCGTCGCCGGGAATGTCACCGGGAATGTCACCCGTGGACGCTTGCTTTAGCAGACCCGCGTGTTCGCTGGGCACAAAGTAGGCCACCAAGCGTTTGCTCGCCCCTTCGCCGTCATCACTCCCCCACGCGACCACCGCCGAAGACTGAATCTCGGGCAAGGCGTCGAGAGCTGCCGCGATCTCACCCGGTTCAACACGGAAGCCTCGCAACTTAACC
>CAZHTX010000076.1:4886-16126 GCA_964535475.1 uncultured Pirellulaceae bacterium | reverse complement strand
CCAGTTGGCAACCCGTTCGCACGGGCGGGGAAAGCCAAGCTACGGTGGTCCGTCAAGTCCAGGACTTAGAGACGCTGCCGGTGCCCGAGGGCACAGCCGAACCGACTCCGGCCAACCCACAACCGGCACCGATATCGGGGCCCGTTGTGATGGATGGTAGCCCGCTTTTGATGGATGGCGGCCAGTATTTCGACGACAGTGGTTTCTACGGCAATCAAGGCTTCGGAGGCGACATGGCCTGCGATGCGATGGTCTGCGGAGGCACCGGCTGCGGCGGTTGCGGCGGCATGGGCTGCGATTCCGCAGGTCACTGCGATAGTCGAGGCTGCGGAGGGGGCGTGGGCTGCGGTCATCGCGGCGGCTGGCGTCCTTGCTTGACGATCTGTTTTCCTCAAGACGGTTGGTTTGCCGCCGATTACCTGATGTGGTCACAACGCGGCATGGATTTACCGCCGCTGGTGACGCGTGGAAACGCGTTGAACACCCGCCCCATCATTGGAAATCCGGGGGTGGATGTGATTTACGGTAACGATTCCGATCATCTGGATGGCCGTTTGAATGGAGTGCGTTTGAACTTTGGGCTGTGGTTGGATCGTTGTCACGAGTGGTCGATTGCGGCTGACTATTTTGGCTTTGATGAGATTTCCGAGAGTGTGCGATTTGTCGGAGACGGGGTATCGAGTTTGGGTCGCCCGATTCGCGATGTTTCTCAAGCGGGCGGGCCAAACGGTGCTGAGTTAGTCGAGTTTGATGATGGGCAAATTGACATCACGGGCAACGTGGGAGTTTTCAGCCGCAGTCAGTTGCGATCGGGCGGATTTCAGTTTCGTCGCTTCCTGGCTTGCAAAGACGGCTGCGGAGAAACGGTATTTCTGCGGCTTCCAGCCAACTTTCGCAGCCGTTTTGATCTTGGCATCGGCTATCGCTACACCCAGTTGGACGAAGGTCTGATCATTGATGAAGACTTGAACTCCCGTGGTAACACGTTTTTGCTGACCGACAATTTTGACACCAGGACTCAATTTAACGGCTTCGATTTCGCGATCTACTACACACGGATGCGTGGGAACTGGAACCTGGACCTGCAAGGACGCTTTGGCATCGGCACCAATCGCCAGAACGTAACGATCGCAGGCGGACGGATTGAGAACGGGGTCGCGGCGAACGGCGGTCTGTTAGCTCAAACGACGAACATTGGCAGCTACGCTCGCGATCGCTTTGCGGTGCTGCCGGAGTTCCGAGCAACGCTGGGCTATCAATTAACGCCACGCCTGCGAGCCACCTTGGGCTACACGTTCCTGTATTGGTCGAACGTGGTGCGACCGGGTGATCAAATTGACTTGGACGTCGACCCGAACTTGCTCGGGCCAGCACCGCCAGCCGGTGCGACACGACCCGCGTTTGCCTTTAATGAGACTGATTACTGGGCGCAGGGAATTAGCTTTGGTGGCGATTATCGCTGGTAAACAACGGTCCAATGCCCACCGATTTGGGGCTCAACTTGCTAGCCGCTGACAGCCGATATTGAATCTAACCGGCAAGGCTGGCGTTATTCCTTCAGCCAACTTTTCATTCGAGGATGAGTCGCATGTTCTTTGATCGTTTTTTCGGTCGCCAATCCACCCAGAGCAACGTTCGCAGCCCGCACAGCAAACTCGCTCGACAGCGTTCCGTAGACGGCGGTCGTCCGGGGCCACGACGTTTGCGGTTGGAACGGCTGCTGGCGAGAGAACTGTTGGCCGGTGACTTTGCCGCGATCTCTGGCAATGTGTTTAATGATTTGCAAGACAACGGCTTGGATGCGGGCGATCCGGCTGTGGTCGGTGTGACGGTTAACCTCTACCGAGATGGAGGAGATAATGTTTTTAACTTTGGCCAAGTCGGCAGCGATGACTCACTGACCGCCGCCGACATCACCGACGCCGATGGGAATTATGAGTTTAGTGGTTTAAACGCGGGAACTTATTTTGTCCAGCAGATCGCGGCGGCCGGTCGACTGCAGCGTGCTGCGGACGCTCTGGTACAAGTGATCATCGATGAGGATCAAGCTAGCGGTGATGCGGCAAGCGGGCAGCTGGTAATCGACACGTTTGACGGGGCACGTCAACAAGTAGCCGACCCGAGTATTGTTGGCCCACCGGCAATCGATCCAACCAATTCCGCGGCGGCCCCCGAGGCGCTTGGGGGAGAGCGTGATTTACGGGTGGTGCGAACCAGCGGCACGGGCTCCGTGGAAATCGACATTAACGGGATTGAGACAGACTTGGTGGTGATAACGGCCAGTCCGTCCGGCGCGGGAACTGCAAATTTTCAATGGGATGGTGCTGATGGTGATGCAACCAATCTAGATCCCGTCGGGCTCCGAGCTGGCGGTGCCACGGGCGTGGATCTCACAGTCGCCGGCGCCGAAGGCGTCTTGGTGCAAGCTCGCTCCGATCAAGCGGGTGATCAAGTCGTGATTACGGTCCACACCGATGCCACGAATTTCTCCAGCGTAACGCTGAATATTCCTGATCTGTCCGCACTGCCAGGCCTGACAACCGAGGCCTTCACGATTCCGTTTGACGATTTCACGACCGGCGGAGGCGCCGCCGGTCCAGCTGACTTTACAAACGTGGGCGCCATTACGGCTGAAGTCTCGCTGAACAACAATTCTCAAGTTTTACTCAACGTGGTCGGTGCGATTACCCCCGCCGTAAGCACGGTCAACTTCCCCAGCTTTCTCCCTTTGACGGTCGGCAATCTAGTATTCAATGACCTCAACAATAACGGAGTGCGCGACGTTGGCGAGCCCGGTATTGATGGCGTCGATGTGAATTTGTTCCTTGACGACAATGATGGTGTCTTCGAACCAGGCGTGGACCAGCAGATTGGCGGCACGGTGACCACGGCCGGCGGCGGATTGTACTCATTTGATGAGCTCTTCCCTGGCACCTACTTCGCACAAATTCCGAACGCGGAATTTACCTTGGGTGCGACGCTCTCCGGATTCCAGTCCAGCCTGTTGGGCACCCCAGCACCTGACCCGAATAACGACGTCGATAACGACGACAATGGCAACGCGGTGGCCACGCAGGGCGTGGTGGCCGGCCCGCTCACTTTGGCATCGTTAAGCGAGCCCGACGGAGCGGGAAACACCAATGACCGGCTCGATTTCGGTGTTGCTCCGCAAGTCGATGTGGAGATCGAAAAATCGGTCTTTACGACGACACCCCGAGTCGGTGAGCCGGCTACCTATCGTTTGATCGTCAGTAACAACGGTCCGCAAGCGGCCACCGACGTGGTCGTCGTTGATACCTTGCCAGCCGGCATTGATCCTACTGCGGGTGGTCTTGTCAGCGTGACGCGGGACGGTGTTGACATCACCGGCCCCGGCGTGGGCACCGTGACCGTGGCTGGGCAAACACTCACGATGCCGGCAATCGCTACCCTAGCGGTCGGCACTGAAGTGATCTTCGATATCACGGTTAACGTTCCAGCAGAAGGTGTGGGCGCGTTTAACAATCAAGCCACCGTCACTTCCGGCGGTGCCGATACCGATCCCAACAACAACGCCAGCGATGTCAACTTAAATCCAGCTCGCGAGCTCGACCTGCAATTAACCAAAGTTGCTTCGGACACCGACATCAACGTTGGTGACAGTTTTACCTACACGCTGACCATTCTTAACGTGGGCCCCAGCACGGGAACTGGCGTGACCGTCACCGATGTGCTGCCGGCGGGTCTCACCTTTGACGATGGTACGATCACTCGCGGCGGCGTGACGTCGGCAGTCGGTGTCACCGAAGCGGGCGGAACCGTAACTGCGGCAATTGGTGATATGGGTGTCAACGAAACCATTACCGTAGACATCAACGTGACAGCCGGGCCCGCTGCTATCGGCGTCATTAACAACTCGGCCAGCGTGACGACGCCGAACGAAACGGATACGATTCCCGCCAATAACCAAGCGGTTTCAGCTCCCGTGACCGTCACCGCAATTGTCGATTTGGTGCTGACCAAACAAGCTCCAGCAAACAGCCTCGCTGGCGAGGAGTTGGTTTATACTTTTGAGGTCTCTAACAACGGACCGGCGGATGCCACCGCTGTCACGATTGTCGATACGCTGCCCGCTGGTGTCACATTTGTGAACGGCAGCAACAACGCCACCTTCGACGCCACAACTCCCGGACAAGTCACGATAGATGTTGGCGGCGTGCCCGCCGGAGCGGCCGCTCCGACTGTGATCACGATGACGGTCTTGGTGCCAGCCACCGCCGCGCCAGGCTTGATCAACAACACCGCCGTTGTTTCCACCGTCGCGCAAACTGAAGTACCGGCCACCCTGGCCAACAATAACGCTGCCGCACCGACCACGATTGCACAAGCTGTGGATCTGGCCGTCACCAAAGCCGACAATATTGATCCGGTGATTCCCGGCAACGAACTGGTTTATACCATTGAAGTCCTCAACAATGGTCCGAGTGCGGCTAGCGGCGTCAGCTTGAACGATCAATTACCGGCTGGCACCTCCCTCGTCTCGATCTTTGAGAATGGGACAAACATCACGAATAGCGCCACCATCAACGGCAATCAAGTGTCGCTCTCTCTGGGCACGGTGCTGCCGGATCCCAACCCGCAAGTCTACACCTTCACGGTCGCTGTCGCCTCCAACGTAACGACCCAACTTTCCAACACGGTGACGGTGAGCAGCGCACAACAAGCGTTTGAAACAAACACGCAAAACAACTCCGCTGTGGAAACGACACAGGTCACACCCACCGCCGTGATCTCGGTCGCGAAAGATGACAATGTGGTTTCGGCCACGCCAGGCGAACAACTGACCTACACGATCAACGTCAGCAACGTCGGCCCCAGTGATGCCACGAACTTGGTGGTCACCGATACCTTGCCCGCCGGTGTCTCCGTGGTCAGTTCCTCCGTCCCAGGTCCCGTCGCTGGGCAAACGGGTACGATCACACTCCAACTCGGTTCGCTGCCCGCCAATCAAAATTCCCAGGTTGTCTTGGTGGTCGGTATCCAGCCTGCGACTCAAGGAACTCTCACCAACACAGTCGAAGTGACCGGCGGAGGCGTAACGGCCGGTGTCCTCACGGCCCAACACCAAACACCACTGGTTCCCGAGTTTGATGTGGTGCTGCAAAAAACCGCATCCGCCACGGAGGTCGGTCCCGGTGACACCGTGGAATTTACCATCACGGCCTCGAACACAGGCCCCTCAACGGCTGCGAATGTCAACTTTAGCGAACAGCTTCCGGCTGGCTTAACTTTCCAATCAGGCACGCTCGATGGCGTTCCAATCAACAGTCCGGCGGGGGCAAATCCAGTTAATTTGGTTCTGGGAAATTTGCAACCTAACAGCAGCCGGACGATTCTGATCAACGCCTTGGTCGATCCCAACGTGGGGATTGGAACTCAGTTAAATTCAGCGGCTACGATTCCTGTGGGGGCTGGCGAGACCAATCCCAACAACAATCAAGCAGCCGCGCAACTGACGGTTGTGAACGATAACGGCTCGATCTCCGGCCGCGTGATCAGGGACAACGACTTTAGCAACACCCTTAACAACGCCGGCGCCGCTGTGGCCGACACGCCGGTGGCTGGTGTGGTGATTGAACTGCTAGACACCAACGGTGTGGCTACCGGGACCACCACAACTACCAATGCGAATGGCCAATATAGCTTCACCGGACTTGTCCCCGGCACCTATCAAATTCGCCGAGGTTTACCAGCCGGTCTCTACGATGGTGTCGATGAACTCGGTAACGGTGCCGCGGCGCAATCGATAATCGATGCCGCGACGATGCAGGTCACTTTGGGGGCCGGCAACACCACGGCAGAAAACTTTGATTTCGGTCTGCGACCCTTCTCGAAGTTGCTGTTCTTCGTGTAAGCCACGGAGCGGCAACCATTGGATTGAGCCCGGGGGGGCTTTTTGGAAAACAAACCTGATTCGATTGCCAGCCGGCGCTAAAAGCGGGAGCCGGTGGATTGGTTGCGGCTGGCAAGCAATCGGTTTGTTGACCAAATGTTTGTGGCTGGGGTCGGTCGTCTTGACGACCGACCCCGCTACACAACACGATCCAAGAAAAGCATCAGGTCAATGCAGTGGTTAAACTCTGGCCAACATCCAAACAAACTGCATCAGTCGATCTCGCTCGGGGACCGAATCGACAATTGCATACCCCACGCGCCGCAAGACTTCGACCCAGCGGGGAAAATCAGCGCCGCTGCGTTGAATCAAGATATGCAACGGGGCGCTCGGGTCGTTCTCTCGAATTTGCACAGCCGGTGGGCTCACGTCCACTGGCACTGCGAATCCGGAAAACGTCGTGGGATCTGCAAACGCGGCGATGATGGCCAGCGTCGCGCCCGCGCCGCTGCCAGTCACCCCGACAGCATGGGGTTGAATACGATAGCGTTTATTGATCATTGCCACCAAGCGAGCCGCCAGTTCTGCTTCCTCGGAATTCCAACGTTCGGTATCTTTTGAGCCCAACATGGCGACGATCACGCGATGTTTCTTGGCGACGGCTTGCCAACCCTTCAGCGCCGCGTCAAGCTCCTCCTCACCCGGCTCGGCAAACACGACTAAGAGACCAAGTGGCTGCTCATTCACCTCAGCTGGTGGCGCCAACATGGCGGCTTTGTTCGGCACATCGGGCAGCGTCAACTCCGCCAACTCCCATTTAATCGCCGTGAGATCTCCCGGCAAAACGGGAGTCTCCAACGGCCAGACCCCAGCCGCGCTGGCTGCCGTCCAAGTGATGTCCAGCGTTTCCTCGCCGCGTTGAATCCGTAGTTTACTTTCACCACCAGGCGTCAACGTCATCACCTGTTGCCGCAAAGCATCTAATTCGGTGACCGGTTTGCCATCAAGCTGCAATACCAAGTCGCCCACGCTCAGCCCCGCCCGCTGGGCTGGCGATTTGTCAAACACGCTGATAATCTCCAGCGGTTGGTCCTCGGCCGATGCCATCAGCACGCCCAAGGTTTGAGGGCTAAAGGGTGGTATGTCGGCGACTAAAGTTGCCTCCAGCGATATCTGCTCCCCGGCACGATCAATGTCAATTTTGACAAGGTTACCCGCATCAAGTGGGCCGAGAATCTCTTTGATCTGCTGGTGACGCTCGACGGGAACATCATTGATAGCAAGAATCTTATCCCCCGTTTCGATGCCAGCTTGGGCCGCCGGGGAACCAATGCGAACGGCGGAGATCTTCGTCCCGGAGGCGAGCGAATCGCTGCTACCAGCGACAATTCCCAGCTTGCCCGGCTGGATGTCCGTGCCTTGCTTGAGCGTTTCCAGTCGCGACAAGACTTGGGAGGCCGGAGCGGCAAAGGCAATTCCCGAATCATACCAGCCGACTTTATCTCCAGTGCCACCCGCCTCAGGCATCGCAGGCACCACGAATCCCAACAACTGACCGCGAATGTTGATCAACGGGCCGCCGTAAAAGGGTGGCGAAATACGAGCATCGGTCTGCAACGCTCGACCATTCAAGCGGCTCAGCGCGCTGACGATTCCAACCGAGCGTGCTGCCGGTCCGGCGGCACCAATTCGCCCCACCGCAATCGCGTAATCTCCAACTCGCACCTGCTCTGCAGGAACCAACTCGATCGCCGGCAACGGTTCCGCCGTTTGCACCTTGAGCAACACTAGCTCGCGGGCGGAATCACGAGCGACGATCTCAGCGGGAAGACGCGTGCCATCGCCGAAGACTACCAGGATAGAAGCGGCCGATCGTTCAGCCACCAAACTTGACGCCAGTATGAATCCAGAGGAATCGATTACCGTTCCCGCCGAAGGCGCATCAGCTGCCAGCTCGCCCGCGGCAACTTCGCTAACTCCAACCACTTCGATGCTGACTACAGCCGGCCCCACTCGCTCCACCGCTTGCGAAATGGCGGCCGCCTCAGCAGCAAAAAAATCAAATGCTTCTTGCGCTCCCGCAGAATGTTGGGAAGACAACAGCAGGCTTACGACAAGCAAAAAAGGTGAGCAAAACAAGCGCATGGAAAATCGCTTCATCGTGGTAAAAGTTTGGATAACCGGGCGAATGGGTGCTATGGTTTCCGCATCGTCACGGAAACGATTTGGCTGCCTCGTTGGACGGTCACCGTCAAAGGGTCGCGAACATCAATCGACCTCAGCATTTCAATCAACGCCTGCTGACCGCCGACACGTTGCCCGTCGACCAACAGGATTAAATCATCAGCTCTTAATTCGCCCAGATCGGCTGGCGATTTCGGCACTACACGATCGATGTAAGCGGGCGTATTCTCCAGCACATTGGGAATCATCACCAAACCCAAATTGTCCAAAGAATGAGCTTGATCTCGAGCGAGAGGCTGGGAACTCGCTGCACGTACCGACTGGCGACCGGCAATGATATCACCAATCACACCCCGCATGACATCGGTGGGAATCGCGTAGTTCAGCCAAACACCGGTGCGTTCATCGCGGAGTTCCTTGCCCAACATGCCGAGAAGGTTCCCGCGGACGTCAACCAATGCACCACCAGCCGCACCCGGGTTGTTGGCGACCAAATCCAAGATGAAAACACGGCCGTCATAAGCGGTTTTAAAGGTCCCGCGACGGGCTGCCAGATTCGACTCCGCGGCAATGTACCCTTGCATCACGCTGGCTGGTTCATTGCCGGCGGCGATCGAAAACAGATTGCTCACGGCCAACACCGGCATGCTGGCTTCCACTTGCAGATCGCCACTCATCGTAAAGAAGGGCAAGTCGGCCGCTTCCAGCTTTAAGACGGCTAACTCCAGATTGGGTTCAAAACCAACGATCGTCGCCTCGAATTTACGGCCGTCATCGAGCACCACCAGCGGTGAATCGACATCCAACACATAACTCCAAGCGGTCGCCACGTGACCCTCAGGCGATACCAAACAGCCACTTTGATAGGCCTCGAGACCGGCCATCCCACCCGCCCCGTAAACTTTCACCACGCGGCGTTGGACTTCACGCGTGATGTCGGCGCGTGAGGGAGGCTGTGCGATCAGCGATGAGGAAATCCCCCACAACGCGACTAACGGAAACAGCACTCTGAGCAATGAATTCTGCATGGTTCTGCTCAGCTTTCCTCAGTGATAGGTTCGGTATTCCAGGTCGTGATCTTCATTCGTAGCACTACTTCGGGGCCAAAACGCAATTCCAACGCCTGTGGAAAAACTTGCGAGCCGATAGCCTCAGCCTCAGATTCCGCATCCGCCGTAGCAGCCTGAACAGCGTCGGTGGCTGGCCATACAATGATCAACTCAGCCGGATCGCGTGAGCTATCAGCCGTCAGCTCGATCGCTTCGAGCGAACCAGAATCGGGATGTTGAATCAGTCGCGATTCCAACTCACCCGACGTGCCCACCAAGACATCGCGCAGTGGACGTTGGCCAAGGAACGGCGCGGTGCCCAAATAGTAAACGTCTCCGAACTTGTCGGCACCCATCTCCAACATTCGCCGCCAAGCATCGAGGGCTGGTAGCAAAGCACCAGGCTTGGCCTCGTCAACCACATCAAAACGTTCCGCGGTCGATGTAAGCGTAATTTCCTCATCGCCTGAACGCATCAGCAACGCATTCGCGGAAATCTCCAAGGTGATTTCCCGTGGAGTGGCTTCGTCACTCAGACCACGAATGATCCACCGCTGTGGTTGCTTAGCCCCCGCCGGTGCCAACTGTCGCAGGCGATCCACCAATCGCTGTTGATGCATTTGATTGAAATAATAGTTGGCATAACCGCGTCGCTCTTTGTAGAGGTCGACAACTTGTTGCGGAATCGGTTTCCCATCCGCGCCTTGAGGTCGCTTGTTCTCCTTTTCCTCCGCCGGCTGTGCCCCATCTTCGGTCTCCTCACCCGGCTGGTCATCTGCCGGTGCCGGTGCCGGCGGTGCGGGAGGGGGAGGAGGCAATGCCATTCCCATTTTCTCAATCAGTTCGTCTTGACGGTGCACGCCGGCGAGCCGCACGAGAATTTCCCGCCGCTCTCCGCCCCGCGCATAGGATATTGGAATACGCCAACCCTTCGGTAACGTTCCTAAAATGTTTTGCACGTCATTGGCAGTCTGTACAATCCGTCCAGCCACTTCCAACAGCTCGTCGTTATAGCGCAAGCCGCGACGATAGGCATCCGAGGATTGCAGGATGTTACTGACTCGCACGCCACCATCCGGGTCGGTGACCACCGTGGCACCCAACGTGGCGTGATCCACAATGCGACCGCTGCGCAAATATCCGAGAAAATTCTTGGCTTGGTTGATTGAAATCGCATAGCCCACGCCGACGTTAACGCGGTTCCGCTTTTCAAACGATGCGCGACCGACGATCCCAATCAACCTTCCTCGGGCATCGTAGATCGGCCCCCCGGAATTTCCCGGGTTGATTGAGGCGTCCGTCTGCAGGCAATCGGCATATTCTAACAACGTGCCGGAGGGATATTGATAACGATGAACTCCGCTGAGAATGCCCCAAGTCACCGTCGGTTCCAAATTCATCGCCAGCAAGAAAGGATTGCCGACCACGAAACACCAATCACCAGCTTGCAATTGGTCACTGTCGGCTAACTCCGCGGCGGGGAAGTCATCTCGCCCCAGCAAGCGAATTAAAGCCAAGTCTCCGACCGGATCAATGCCTACGATAACCGCATCATAGATTTTGCCATCGGAGAGGCCACACCGCATGTAGGTTCCCGCCGGACTGCTGACGTGAAAATTAGTCAATGCATATCCATCGGGGGAAATTAACACACCGCTGCCCCCCCCCGCGCCGCCCGGAACAAAGACACTGACCGCCGTGGGGGCTGCTTTGGCAATCGCCTCGACCCGCTGCTGTTGGGCTCTTAGGATCTCCGCCGCAACGTCTAAGCTCGCGTTGCCCGGGGCTTCTTGCGTCGCCTCTTGCGCGACGGCTTGGCTGCAACCAAATCCCCCCAAGCCCCATCCCCAAACGCCACCGAAGCACAACAGAATCAGCACCGCCAGATCGCGACGTTGGCGATTGTCGGCCAAAGGTGGGCAAAGCGAGCCGAAAGTCAAGCTGGCCGAGTCATTCATCCTTCCACGCATGCATCTCTCCCTAATGAACAACAAACAGTCCCTCATTGGACCAGGCGGCCCTCTATTAGACTAAGCGGCCCTTTACTGGACCAAGCGGCCCTTTACTGGACCAAGCGGGGTTGAATGAAACGAATCACGTCGCCGGCATCTCCCCGAGCTTCCCCCGTCCCAAAG
>CAZHTX010000076.1:0-4876 GCA_964535475.1 uncultured Pirellulaceae bacterium | reverse complement strand
TACTTTGAAGGTCACCCTGCGGGCGCCATCAAGCGGAATTTCTATGCCCCGGATGGCGTCGGCAGGTAAAACCGTTTCCTTCCAAACAACCGCGTCATCAAGCAATATGTGCACCAACGCTCCAGTACCGGAGGCAACACTCGGGTCCGGCGCGATGCGTGCCGTGAGTGTCTCGTAATCGGGGTCGAGTCGATACGTTACCGCTGACCCACCGCGAAGGACTAGATGGGCATCTTCGACGACGCGAACTCCCAGCCAAGCCGACAATAATTTGGCATCGACGCTGGACGCAATCATTGGTTGATACGTTCGTTCCACTGGCTCGGTTTTGGCCAATGCCAGCGAGTTATCCTCAAAACGCAGCTCATCGAGTTGCTGCAATTCGATCGTCCGCCGCTGACCATCGGCAAGCTCGTATTCGAACGTATCGGCCGCGTTGCCGTCCCCCAACGATTTGACCGTCCACACTGAACCGGCGACATCCACGACAGCCGACCCGCGATCGGCGGCCACGGTTGTGCCGCCGATGATCAGCCCCTCCAAGCGATCGATCGGTGCGGGGATCGTGTCGCCCCCGAGATCGAATTCGACCTTGGTGGGATCGGCTGACTTAATCACACCGGCGACTTGATCGAGCACCGCACCATCGCGACGAATCACCAACCGATCGTTGGCCTGCGGTTCGCCCAGCATGCCAAGCCAAGCATCATTGACTTCGGGTGAAGGAGCTCGGAAACGAACCCATGCCAATCGCTTCAGCGGCAGAGTCAATGGCGGCTGGTCCTGCAGCGCGAGTGTCGCTTGATCACCAGCGATGCTCAGCGATTCAATCTGCAAACGGCTGCCGTCGGTTAATCCTGCCGACCTTTTGGGACGCAGCACTTCGCTGGCGGTTTGACGCTTGACGCGGGACAATTCCTCCAGCGACACAAGCCGCTCTTCCCCATCGACTCGCAGTTGCAGCTGGCCGTCCGAAATTCCGAGCAACTCAGCCGCATATGGCTCGCCCGCCAACGGAGTAACCCGCACAGGCAAGGTGGCCCAAATCAGCAAACCTAGAAATCCTATCCAACTCATGAGACGCTTCCCGCAGCGTAAGACAGTACACGCGTTTACCCAACCCTCTTAGCATACGCGGCAAACGGGTTGCGGTCGAGCGCCGGGGCAAACGTCTCGGCAGAAAACCGCTGCTTGCCCCCCGACCTTTGCAGCGTCCAAGAAGCGAGCATGAGACTCGTGGCATGAGGCCGTTCGGCTATCCCAACCGATGCAACTTTGCACACGAGCGGACCAGTTCGATCGCCCGCACCAAAGAATGCGACACCACGGGAAAGAATGCTGCCCTAGCGGGTTGGTGGTGCAGCCTGCCTTACCCTAACTGGGTGGCAGTGTAGGGGGTGCTGCACGCGAGCAGCATCAGCAAGCACAACGCACAGACGGGTGACTGTGCCAGCAGCTAACTGACGGTCACCCTTGGTTCCTGCGGCAGTCGGAACGCAGCAAACTAGCGTTGGCGACGGGTTGAGTCACCGGCGGCGAGTTGCGGGAGGGGCAACGCATCGGGTACATCGGCCGGATATCGCGACCATACGGGAACCTGCTGGCGAAGTTCGGCCATCAACCGCTGCTGCGCCGCATTCCGTTTTTTCGCTTTGATTTGCTCGCGAATTTCATCCTGAACATCTCCCAGCGGGCGAACCCCGGCAGGCTGACGTTCGAGCACCCGCACCACGTGCAGCCCGTCCTCATCTTCGATGATCGGGCTGAGGCGATTCAGGGGCAGGGAAAAAATATTCGCGTCCAATGGTTTGCTGCGGAGGCTGCCTTTGCTGGTCCAGTCATGCAAACCGCCTTTTGCCGCCAAAGGGCCCTGCGATCTTTGTTTGGCCACGCTTTGCACGTTCCCGCCAAACCTGGCTTCGCGAAACATGTCTTCAATCTCGTTGACCGCCGCCGCCCGCGTGGGAAATTTATCAAACCTAACGGTCAGTTGCTCCCATCTCGCCTTGGCCGTCGACTCAAACTCGGCGCGATTCTGATTGTAATAAATACGAATCTCGTTCAGTGAAACCTCAGGATCGCGGGGGACATTATCTTGCAAATAGGCTTCACGGATCATCATGTCCATGTACTCGGCCTCCATGGCCTTGATCGACGTGCCGTTTTCGACCAAGAACGCTTGCAACTCCTCGGCACTGACCAGCTTCAATTGTTTTTTTAAACGCGGAACGTGCTCCTTCCAGAACATTTTTCGCGTTTGCATTTCCATCCGGCCTTTCGCCTCCCGGCGCTGCTCAGCCGATGCGGAGCCAACTTGTTTGAGCAAAAACGCTTGCGCCAACATCTTGGTTTCGATCCGCTGCCTTAGCGCCTCACGAATCAACTTTAGCCGAACGATTCGGAGTTCCTCGGGGGGAATTAGCGACAAATCGACATTTGCCGCTTGCAAAATCTGCTGATTTACTTTGGGAAGCAAGTCCCCGACCAAAATATGGTCCTCGCCCACGATGGCCAACACCGCCGCCGAATCGTTAGGCAACTCCATCTGCTTTAGCTCGGCAAGTTCCTTGTCCGACAATTGCTGGGCTTGCCCACGAGAACATGGATAGACCAGCAGCGACAACGCCAGACTGATCAGCAACCACCATCGCCGGCAAGCGATTGCGCCACGTCGCGGCTGTGTTTGCAATTTCATAGCGATTTCGAAAGCAAAGGGCGGAAACGGAGGACCTACCCTCGCTTTTAATTTGTTTATTCCCTCAACCGCAAGATCGATCCTAGCAAACGCAGCCAACTATCCCCCTCGTCGTCAGACGCCATCTCTCCCAGCGGCACGTAAGCTTTACTTTCATCAACTATCCGGATCGGTTGCGACGACGACTTCTTTAATTGGCGGACACGCGTCGCATCTGAATATTTGAGCACTAAAAACCCTCGTTCCACACTGATGCTGTGCAACTGCCAGATGGCCGCTTCGAGTCGCAACTCGGCCAGCTCCAACAACCGTTCCACGGATCGTGGTAGGGGGCCAAAGCGGTCAACAATCTCAGCACGAATTTCTTCGATGGCTGGAAATTGATCGAGTCGGGCAATCCGTCGATACAAGTCAATCTTGTGACGCATGTCGGGAACGTAATCGGAGGGCAAGAAAGCCGATACCGGAACATCAATGTCGACTTGCGTGGAAACGCGGGGGGGTAAATTCTGCGCGTGGCGAACGGCGTCTTCCAGTAACTGGCAATACAGTTCATAGCCGACTGCCGCGATAAAACCGCTTTGCTGAGTACCGAGCAGGTTTCCCGCGCCGCGAATTTCCAAATCGCGCATCGAGATGGCAAACCCCGCCCCCATTTGGCTAAATTCCTCGATGGCCCGCAAGCGTTTGCTGGCCTCCCGCGATAAGTACTTGGAGCGGTCGAGCAACATATAACAGTAGGCTTGATGCTTATACCGTCCGACGCGTCCCCGCAATTGATGGAGATCGGCGAGCCCATAACGATTGGCTTCGTCGACGAAGATAGTGTTGGCGTTGGGTATGTCGAGTCCGTTCTCAATAATGGTAGTGGCCAGCAACACATCATATTTGCGCTGCACGAAATCGATCATCACCTGTTCCAGCTGATGCTCTTCCATTTGACCATGACCAATACCAATCCGCGCCTCGGGCACGATCCGTTGGAGTTTCACAGCCAACTTTTCTATGTCGGCAACCCGATTGTGGACAAAAAAGATTTGGCCACCACGATTCAGCTCACGCACAATGGCGCTGCGGATGAGAGAATCGCTCCAGCGGACCACTTGGGTTTCCACACTTAATCGCTCGGCAGGTGGCGTCTCCAGGTTACTGATATCGCGCGCCCCGACTAAAGCCATGTGCAAAGTGCGGGGAATCGGGGTTGCCGACAAAGTCAACACGTCGACGTTGGAATGTTTGGCTTTTAACCGCTCTTTAATCGCCACCCCAAAACGGTGCTCTTCGTCAATGATCACCAGCCCCAAATTAAAAAACTCAACTTGCTTGCTGGCCAGCCGGTGCGTACCGATGACAACGTCAATCTGGCCTTTGCGAATCTTAGCAATTGTGTCGCGTTCTTCACTTCGCTCGGCAAAACGATTTAGCCTGCCGATATCGACGGGGAACTCAATCATCCGTTCACAAAATGTGCGGAAATGCTGCTCAGCCAGAACCGTCGTAGGTACCAGCACGGCAACTTGATAACCGCTATCAACCGCCTTGAAAGCGGCCCGCATGGCGACTTCTGTTTTTCCATACCCGACATCCCCGCAGATCAGCCGATCCATTGGGCGAACTGTTTCCATGTCGGATTTGCATGCCATAATCGCCGACATCTGATCGGTAGTTTCCGTGTAAGGAAAACTAGCATCAAACTGTTGCTGCCACTGACTGTCGACTTCAAAAGTAATACCAGCACGCGTCTGCCGTTCGGCTTGAATCTCCAATAACTCGGAGGCCATGTCGTGGACTGCTTGTTCCACGGCCTGCCGCTTTCTTGTCCACAACTGACCGCCCACTTTGGCCAACCGCGGTCGACTGCTGCCACCGCCGACGTAACGTTGTATTAAACCGATGCGATGTGCGGGAACATAGATTTTTGTTTCGTCATCAAACTCGACGACTAGGTGCTCTTGGGACTGTCCCTGTTTTTCAACTTGTTGGACACCGCGATACAGTCCGATCCCATGCGAAAGATGCACAACTAAATCGCCCGGCTCCAATTGATGAAAGCTATCAATCGGTTTGCCTTTCACCCGCGTTCTCACGCGTCGCACCGGACTGCGGTGAAAGAGTTCCGCACCGGTTAAAACCAACACGCCGCCCGACTGAGTGGATTTGTCCTGACCGGCATCGCCAACA
>CAZHTX010000075.1:0-16294 GCA_964535475.1 uncultured Pirellulaceae bacterium | reverse complement strand
CCAACGCCTCAGTATCACTAGGCTGAAAGACTTCGCCATCGGTCAGGTATGCCAAGTTAACGATTTGATCGGGCACATCCCCATCGGCCACGTGAATGTCGTACAAGACAATCCCGTCGGCCTTCAGCTGGGCGGCGATTTCGGCATCACGTCCGTTTGAAAGATCCGCGCTGGCTCCGTCGGAAACCAACACGATCATGCGGTCACCTTGCTCACGTTCGATCAAAGTTTGACGGCAATCTTCCAAAGCGCGACCGATTTGTGTCCCGCCACCGAGCCCGGCGGGGAGCGGCCGCCGCGGGTCCATGAATGGCAACGCATACTCAAAGGCCGATGTGTCGGTCGTCAGGGGCACCCACTGCAGGGCGATGTCACTGAAGAAGGTGAGTCCAAAAGCGTCTCCCTGGCGATCGTTGACAAAGTCGCTGATCGCCTGCATCGAAGCTTCGTAACGCGTCTGTTCACCGAAGCTGGCCGTCATGCTGCCTGAGATGTCGACGCAAAATTCGATGTTCGTCAAAGCACGTTTAGTCCGCGGTTGGCCAACTTCTTGTGGCCCAGCCAGCAACACGATCACGATCGCCAACACCAGCCCGGGCAACATCTCAAACCAGCCGATCAGACGACGCCAGCCGTCGCCGCTCGGTTGATCGCCATGATCGAGCGGGATCGCCACTTCGCGGCCTTGCCGCCGCCACAGGTGGGCAATCAACGCGGCGGGAATCAGCAGCAACAACAACACGAACGGATAGGTAAAACTCCAACCACTCATCCCTCCACCTCCGCGGCCGTGATCTGTTCGTAAGGAGCCAGCAAGCTCCGCATGTCGACCTGCTGCTGCGGGTTGGGACAGTGCAACCATTGCTCAAGTTGCAACAACAAAGGGCCAGCTTGGGGATGCTGCTTCAGTTGTTGAAAAGCTTCGCCTGGAGGTAGCGTGGTTAGCTTCAACCGTTGCACCCACAGCGAAATGAGACTGCGTTCCAGCTCCGCTTGTTGCCCAGCGGAAAGTTTTCCATCCCGAGCTTTTTCGATCAGCGGACGTAGCCGATCTGCCACCGTAACCGGCTTTGCCACAGCCACTTCGAGAACAGGTTGACGACGGCGACCACCAAAAATCAGCGCCAACATGCCCAGCACCCAAATAATAATCCCTAACAAGACCGCTAAGCGATAACCGCCCAACTGAGGAAGCGGTCCCGGATCAACCTCATTGGGCACGATTTGCCCAGCCGTCAACGTCGCGTCAACTTGCACCGGCAGCGACGGCAAAGGTTCGTCCAACGGTTCACCGTCGACCGGCACCAGGTAATTGGCCAGGTCATAGCGTCCCGCTTCCAAGGCGTAGAACTCCAAGTCATAACGATGGTCCGAGCCGTGCTGGAAAACATCGACAATCCTCAAGATCAACGGTTCGTGGCGATCAGCCAACGGTTTGACGGCCAGTTCCGCACCAGGCAACACGATCTGCTTCAGCTCCACAGGTAGCCCCACCGAAGTGATCGCCAACGGCTGGTCGACGGTCGCTGGTGGCGCGGCCTCGGACGCTGCGGAGGGCCCATCAGTCGTGGAGGGCCCATCAGTCGTGGAGGGCCCATCAGCTGTTGAGTCCTTATCCGTCGCGAAGGTCACTCGTGGCGGGCTGGCGAGTAGCAGCATGACCAGCAATAACCAAGCGACGAAGCGAAACGAACGCGTCGTCTTGAGATTAGAAACGAGCATTTATCGAGCTCCTTTGCCGAGCAATCCGCGAGCGGCAAAAAATCGCCGCAGCCGGTGCGCGATGGGTTGGTCGGTCTCCAACAGCAAATGGTCGATACCGCCGCGCCGGAGCGAATTTCGCAACGCGTCGGGATCGTTCCAGCGAGTGCGACCGTGGGCCACGAAACGGCGGCCACTCTCCGCTTCGCGACCGCGAAAAAAGCCGGTTTGAGGCAGACTTTGTTCGGCCGGGTCGCGCATCTGAATCACGCAGCAGTCGTGTTGTTGCCCCAACCGCCGGACGATCGGCAACGCGGTGGGGTCATGCATGTCGCTGAGGATAATCATCAACACCCGGTTGGGCAGGCTGGGCCCCAGTTCGGCTAAGCGGTTGCCCAAGCAAGTCGTTTCATCATGGCGATAGTTGCGGAGGCGATACAACCACTGCAGCACGCGATCTTGGGCGAGCGTCGGTTGCAAGTGCAGCGCTCGCTGACCGACACCCAACATGCCGACGGGGCTGATGCGATCGAGGCAAGCGAGTGCCAAACCGCCGGCGACTTGCACCGCCGTTTCATACTTGCTCCGCGGCGTCGACGAGATCACCATCGAAGCCGAAGTATCGATCACCAAGTAGGCTGGCAGCCGCTTGGGCGCTTCGTATTCTTTGACGAACAATTTGCCGGTCCGCGCGGTGACTCGCCAATCAATCGACTTGATCGGGTCGCCCGCCGCGTAGGGTCGCGACTGGACAAATTCCAACCCCGAGCCGAGAAATGGCGAGCGATCGGTACCGTAACTGAGGCTATCGGCCAAACGCCGCACGGCGATCAGGAACTTGCGAGCATCCAGCGGTTGGCTCGGCGGCAAGCTACCATGGAAGCCGGCTGGGGGAGGAATGTGTGGCATGCGAACAGTCCCGCGAGTTAACCAACTTGCGGTTGGCCGTTTCGGACCCCGCGGTGATGCGATGGTGCGCCGACGTCGGCCAATATTTCTTGCAACACTTGCGGGCCTGTCAAGCCGTCAGCCAACGACTCATAGCTGAGCCGAATGCGGTGCAGGATGACATCCTCGGCCAGCGCGTAAAGATCTTCGGGAACCACGTAGTGACGACCTTGGATGAGTGCCCGGGCCCGCGCCGATTTGATCAAGGCGATACCGGCTCGCGGGCTGCAGCCGAAGTCCAAACGTTGATCATTACGCGTGCGATTGACAATCTCCACAACGTGATCGGTAAAGGCTTCGCTGACATGAATCTGGCCGACCGCTTCCATCGCCCCGATCAAGTCTTCGGCGGTACCCACCGACTCTTGCTGCAAGACATCGAACTCGGTTCGCGCCACGGCCCCGCCCCCTTCGCGGCGGACGCCCAAACGAGCATTCCGTAGCAATACTTCGCGTTCTTCGGCGGGCGTCGGATAGCCTAACCGATGGCAGAGCATGAAACGATCGAGCTGAGCTTCGGGCAGTTCGAAGGTACCAGCCTGTTCCACTGGGTTTTGCGTGGCAATCACCAAAAAAGGAGCTGGCAAAGTAAAGGTTTGATTTCCGATCGTGACTTTGTGCTCCTGCATCGCTTCGAGCAACGCGCTTTGCACTTTCGGAGCCGCCCGGTTGATCTCGTCGGCCAGCAGCAAATTTGTGAAAATCGGTCCTTGATGGATGCGAAACTCGTTCTTCTTCTGGTCGAGAATCTCCGAGCCGACGATATCGGAAGGCAGCAAGTCGACGGTAAACTGAATGCGGCTGAAATCCAAGTGAATGCTCTTGGCCATCGCCGAGACGAGCAATGTTTTGGCCAACCCGGGCACGCCTTGCAACAACACGTGGCCGCCAGTGAACAGCGCGATCAACAGCCGTTCGACGACCACATCTTGGCCGACCACGACTTGACCAACGCGGTCGCGAATCCGGGAGATGTAACCATACAGGCTGGACCAGTCTCGATCGCTGGCAGGTGCCTGCTCAGCGGAAGAGTGGGCCTGCTCTGCGGAAGAGTGGCCGCTGCTGGGTACTTCGCTGGACGAGTCATTCGATTCAAACATAGCTGTGGCAAACCCTCAGGTGGCGATCATACGCACCTCCATGTGCTCAGGGCTGGGTCGTCTCGGACGACCCCCTCACTATAACAAAGTTTCCCGCCAGCGTCGCTTTCCCCCAAGCATGATTGCCCGCCGCCCGGTTGGCAAGCCATCGCTGTCAAGTTGCCCGCCGCTGCGAATAGGACCATTGTCACCAAGGTGGGTTGACGCGAGGGCTTCAGCGTCGGAACTTAATAGGTGAGGGACGATGCGATCCGCGTGAGTCCGGTGATTCCCTGTCCGCCAAATAAGCACCCCCATGTCCTCCGAATCAGCCACAACCGTCTCCATGGAATTGCTCCGCACGCTGCATCGCATCCAGCGTCAGCGGAGCGATCTAAAGAGTCAGTTGGAGCGAGGACCACGACAAATCCAGGCGGGCGAGCGTTTGTATACTCAGCATCGCGATGCGGTCGAAGCGGCTATTGAGAAACTAAAAAATGCAAAACTAGCGGCCGACGAAAAACAACTGCAACTGAAATCACGGGAAGACCGGATTTCACAGCTGGAGGCCAAATTAAACACGGCGGCCAGCAATCGCGAGTACACGTTGCTGAAAGAACAAATTGCCGCCGATCGCCAAGCCAATGATGTGCTCTCGGACGAAATCCTCGAAGCCTTGGAACGAATCGACGTGCTGGAGGAGGAACGTGAGGAGTTGCAAAAGGAGTTGCAGCAACGCCAGCAAGACCAGGCCGCGATGGTCGAAAAAGTCGACGCCAAGATGGAAAAGTTGGCTGTTGAATTAGCACGCGTGGAAAGCGAACTGACGGCAGCCGAGGAACAGTTGCCAGCGAGTTTGCTGGTCGATTACCGGCGGATCGTCGCCGCGCGCGGTGAAGAGGCGCTGGCTCCGGTCGAAGGCGAAAATTGTGGCGGCTGCTTCCAGACGCTGACTTCGCAGATGATGAATCGACTCTATTTGGGTCAAGCGGTTCGCTGTCCCTCCTGCGGCGCAATGATGTATCTCGCCGAGGATCGCACGGTGCGTTAGGGCCGAGCAAATTTGCTGGGGAGCTGCCCTGTTGAGCGTTGGCCCTGGTGAGCGTTGGCCGGACAGTTTCTGCTCGCTTTGCCGACGAACGGATACCTGCGAACGGTTGCCGGCGGGGGGGATAAAGCGAGAATCCCAAGAAAATCGAAAAACTTTTCTTAGTTCGCTAGGGTGCATTTGCGCTGCCAATTTTGTTATCAGACCCCCGGCAGATAGTGAGATAGCATGAGTCGCTCTGCGATGGTCATCATCGGGATCGTGGGATCGCCAGCGGGCGGAAAATCGACCGTTGGTCGTCGTCTACGGGAACTTGGCGCAACGTGGGTGAATGCCGACCGCCTCGCCCACAAGTGCCTGCGTTGGGCACCGTTGATTGCCCAATTGGTCGACAAGTTTGGCGGTCAGATCGTCACGGCTGGCGGTCAGATCGATCGCCGAGCTTTGGCCCAGCATGTGTTCGGGGATGACGCCGAGAGTCAGGAACGATTAGACTATTTGGAGTCTGTCATTCACCCCTATACGCGTCATTTGGCTTTGCGACGATTGTCACGAGCTGCCAGCTGGGGGGTTCCGATGGGAGTACTGGACGCTCCATTGTTGCTGGAAGCAGATTGGGGTGTGCTCTGCGACCAAATTTGGTGCGTGGATGCCCCTGAAACGCTTCGTCGTCAATGGATCAAACAGCGAGGTTGGTCGGTTGCTGAGTTACAGCGGCGTGAGCGACGTCAGTTACCCATCTCGGAAAAACGCAGGCTAGCGACGCAAGTTATTGAAAACCAGGGTGGTTTGGAGACGTTACTGCAGCAGGTCGACCAGTTACATCGCTCGTTGATGGCCCAGCGGCAAGCGAACCAATCCGAACTCGATGCTGCTGGTCCTAATCACTGTTTACAGTATTTGCGTTTTTCCCAATCATTACCCTCCACATTGCCATCCTCGGGCCCTCCCGGTCCCGCTCTTTTCTAATCTTTCGAATCAACGCGTTGTCAGCAACGCAGTGCAATCATGCAGAATCCACGCCCCGGCAGGCCTCGGAATGACCGCCCCCGCCGTCGTAATGAGTCGCCTCGCGATAAACCGCGTCACCCGGACGCCGATGTCGACCAACGCATTCGCGAGCTCGACGCGGAACGTGATCCGCTGTCATTGCCCGAGGAGATCGTTGACGAGGCCAACCGCTCGGGCCGTGACGTGGGGATCCCTCAAGAGGTCAATCAGACTTCGACGGTGAATCTGTCGGACTTGCAAAGCATGTCTCACGACGAGTTGTTGGCGATGGCCGCCGTCGATGGGCTGCCGGGGGCTGAGGAACTGCAAAAGCAGGAGCTGATTTTTCGCATTCTGAAGGAGCGGATGAAAGCGAACGGCTTGATGTATGGTGAAGGGACCTTGGAGATCTTGCCCGACGGTTTCGGTTTCCTCCGCAGCCCCGAGCATCACTACATTAGCTGCCCCGACGACATTTACGTTTCACCCAGTCAAATCCGCCGCTTTGGACTGCAAACCGGCAGCACGGTGGCTGGGCAGATCCGTCCACCGAAAGAAAACGAACGCTACTTTGCTCTGCTGCGCGTCGAAGCGGTGAATCGTCAAGACCCTTCGCAGCGGCCGCGACGGGCCGCTTTTGAGGACTTGACTCCGTTGCACCCCGACCGACGGATCATCATGGAGCACGAAGCGGGCGATTTAAGCACCCGCGTCATCGATTTGATCGCCCCCATTGGCTTTGGCCAACGAGGCTTGATCGTCAGCCCTCCGCGGGCTGGCAAAACGGTGATCATGCAGAAAATGGCCCGCGCCGTGCTGAAAAACTATCCGGCCGCTTACGTCATCATGCTGTTGATCGACGAACGCCCCGAAGAAGTTACCGACATGGAACGGGAAGTCAAAGGAGTCAACTGCGAAGTAATCAGCAGCACATTCGACGAGCCCCCGGCGCGACACATCCAAGTTGCCCAGATGGTTATCGAAAAAGCGAAAAGAATGGTGGAATACGGCGTTGACGTGGTGATCTTCCTCGATTCCATTACTCGACTCGGTCGCGCCCACAATTCAGAAGCTGGCGGGACCGGAAAATTAATGTCCGGTGGACTCGACGCTGGCGCGTTGCAAAAACCGAAAGCGCTGTTTGGGTCGGCTCGTAAAGTCGAAGAGGGTGGTTCGCTGACGATTATTGCAACCGCCCTAGTCGAAACTGGCAGTCGAATGGATGATGTGATCTTTGAAGAGTTCAAGGGAACCGGAAATTTAGAGCTGGTTCTCGACCGAGCAATCGTCGAACGCCGCATTTTCCCAGCGATTGACATGCACCGCAGCGGCACCCGCCGTGAGGAAATGTTGATGGACCCGGAAGAGCACCGCCGAGTTTCGCTGCTGCGACGAGCACTCTCGCAGCAGTCCCCCGCGGATGCCATGGACACGCTGACCCAACGGTTACGAAAGACTCAAAATAACGCCGAATTTCTGCTTAGCATCAAGGAATAGTTTCTCGTGACCATCGAAATCAATGGACTCGACGGCGATTTGCCGGACGCTTACATCGCGATTGTGGTTTCCCGTTACAACCAATCGATCACCGACAATTTGTTAGCCGGTGCTTTGGAGACGTTGCGGGGAGCCGGGATCGACGAAGAGCGAATTGTGGTCGCTCAAGTGGCTGGGGCTTGGGAATTGGTGTTGCCGGCGCTGAATTTTGCGATCAGCCCGCCAATTGCCGGAGTTCTCGTGTTGGGTGCCGTGATTCGCGGCGAAACAACCCACGACCAACACATCAACCGGGCCGTCACGACGGCGCTGATGAATGCCAGCGTCGATTCGGACAAACCGATCGCGCTCGGGCTGCTGACTTGCGAGAACGTCGAACAAGCGGTCCAGCGCAGCGGTGGCAGCGTCGGTAACAAAGGTGTGGAAGCGGCAACCGCCTTGCTCGACGCCATCCGACTCGCCGAGAAAATGGCTCAGATGTTGAGCGAAGATGATGGCTCGGAAGAGGCCACGGGGTAAGCAGGCAATGGCGACGCGTCGACGTGCACGCGAGATCGTGCTGCAAATGTTATACGAAGCCGACCTGAACCCAGGTCGAGCCGAAGCGGATTCTTACGATTTTATCATCCGCCGCATGCGGGGGCGCAAGGCGCTCGCCAGCTTTGCCGAGAAATTGCTCCGCGGCACCCTACTGCATCAAGCGGAGATCGATCGTGAATTGTCACGGTTGGCTGCCAATTGGTCGCTCTCCCGCATGGCCGTTACCGATCGCAACATTCTCCGCCTGGGTGCTTACGAGATTATGGTGGCCGGTACGCCCGGGCGAGTGGCGATTAACGAAGCGGTTGATCTGGCTCGCCGCTATGGCGACAAGAACAGCCCCCGTTTCGTCAACGGTATCCTCGATAAACTGCTGCACTCCGCGGCGCCATCCTCATAACCAGTACGCAACGGTTAAGAACCTATCCGAAAACCGTTAGCCGCTTTGGCGCTAGCCGCGGTTATTTTGGGTTTTCGGATAGGTTCTAAGCGAGATAATTAATAGCCACGGCGAAGTTCCTTCGTCTTGTTGGCTGGCCGGCCGATTGCGAGCTATGCTTTCGCGGATCTATGTTTCGCGAATGTCCGGGGTGTCAGGTTTGTCGAGTTTATTGACGCCACCGGACCGCTTGCAGTTACTCGAGCGGACACGTTTTCGGCAATGACACTGGTAGCCCTTTCCCTCGCCTTGGCGCTGCTGGTTTGGTCGCTCGTCCTGCTCCGCTGGGGCACGGTGCTGGCGGTCTGCATTGTTCTGCTGGTTGCCGGCACGCTCTTTGGTCCAAACTTCCTGCACTACGATGGCCCGTTGCAGGTCAGCAGCGAGCGGCTGTTGTTCGGGATGTTGATTCCCTTCTTTGTGATTCATCGCAAGCTCGGTTGGACGGAGCCCAAGCCGCTTTCGCGGGGCGACTGGTTGTTGCTGGTCTTTGCCGCCTATTTGCTAATTTCCACGCTACTCGGCAGCGGTCAGTTTGGTACCGAAAGTCTGCCGCGTTGGCTGTTCTACGTGGCCATGCCTGCGGGCCTGTACTTTATCGCACGGGGTGCGTCGCTGCGGCCCAATGATCTGTGGTGGTTGAATCGAGCGATCATGGTGTTGGGTGGGTACCTAGCGATCATGGCGGTTTTCGAGGCGAAAGGGTTCCAGCAATTTGTTTTTCCCCGCTATATCGTCGACCCAAAGCTTTGGGAATTTTACGGCAGAGGCCGCGGCCCGCTGCTGAACCCCAGCGCCAACGGAATTTTAATGACCACCGCTTTGGGAGTGGCGTTGGCTTGTGGTTTTCACAGCGGTCGTTTGGGCCGGCTCGGCTACGGCGGGCTGGTGCTGTTGTTGCTGCTGGGCTGTTACTGCACCTTAACGCGATGCGTTTGGTTGGGTGCTGGGGCAGTGATTGGACTTTTTCTGTTTTTGCGTTTGCCCCGCCGGCTGCAAGTCTGGTCAATGGTGGCGATGTTAATGGTGGGATTTGTCGGCAGCAGCACGCTGGGCAAAAGTTTGTTGAAGATCAAACGCGATAAGGGTTTATCGGCGGAAGCTTCGCTGCAGAGTATCCAGTTACGTCCGCTGCTGGGGATCATCGCTTGGGAGATGTTTAAAGATCGGCCCATCATGGGGCACGGTTATGGAAGTTATCTAGAGCATCACCGTCCTTACACTGAAGCCCGCGATTGGAATCTGCCGCTAGCCACCGCAGCCGGTTATGTGCAACACAACATTTTACTGTCGTTGCTGGCTGACACCGGGATGATCGGCGTGGGGTTGTTTTTGATGCTGCTAGCATATTGGACCCGAATTGCTTGGCAATTGTACCGTCGCAATCCGCCCGAGAGTGAACATGCCGTGACGGGCGCGTTGTTGCTAGCCTTGCTGATTGGCTATTTCATCAACGGGATGTTCCAGGATGCAACGATTTTCCCCATGATCCACCTGTATGTGATGATGATCGCGGGAGTAGCCAACGCGATACGCGTGGCAGCACCAAGCCGGGCACGAGAACAGGCACGAGAAAAATGGGGCCGGGGCCAATCGATTTCTGCCGGGCTTGCCCCGGACAGGCTCACAACTGGAAGCTACCAAGCGAGCCCCTGAGAATCACCCACAAAACCTACTATTTGCGGTCGGGGTCATCACGGCGGACGACCACGAACCACATTGCAGCTCCGCTGGTTAGAATCAGCGTCAAACTTAGCACCGAAATAAAGAACGAGATCATTACACTAACCGTTGAATTTTCTGACTCACTGTGGCGAAACCGTCGAGCGTTTCCAGTTCATTGAGCGGTAGCCAGCGAACGTCGCTGACTTCCTCCGTTTGCAATTGCAAGTTCGGCTCAGCAGTCAGCAAAAACAAAAATCTGACATCATGATGGAAATGAGCTGGCTCTTGTTTCTTCTCACTCGCTGGAATCAAGTGGCTATCGAGATCCAACGGCACGGCGTTACCACCACCCGCGGGCCCGCTGCCGCCGGGGTGATCGGCAATCAAATCGCGGGGAACGCCCGTCTCTTCGCTCAGCTCACGGCACGCTGCTGCCGTCAAACTCGCGTCGTTTGGTTCTATATGCCCGCCCGGTTGTAACCAACGTTGCAAGCGACGGTGTTTAATCATTAATACCGTTCGCTGACCAGCGTCAACCAAAAAAGCACTGGCCGTCAGGTGCCCCGCAAAGTTGTCCCGCCGAATTCGATCGTGCCCCTGGTTCGTCGCCAAAAATTGACGCATGGCGATCACGCGGGGGGCCTCGTCTGGGTAACTGGCGAGGTAATCTTCGATTGAGGGGGCGAGAGCTTGCAAGCGATGTTCCTTTGCCGGATTGCGAGAATTTTGAGCGCTAATCGCCTCGACGATTATTCACAAGCAGCTTAATTTAAAGGCTCCGACTCGCGTACACCAAACGACAGAATCTGATGGGACAAATTTTCTTGCTGCGATTTACTGGCGAAGACCGTGTTGGTCTAACCGCATCCTTAACTTCGGTGCTAGCCGGCGTGGGGGCGGAAGTGTTGGATATCAACCAGTCGGTGATTCATCAATCCTTGTTGTTGGGGATCATGGTCCGAGTGCCCCACGATGTGGACATTGAAAGCACCCTGCAGTCGCCCGTCGACCAACTCAACCTGCGGCTCAAGGTGCGTCCGATCTTCGATTTGGAATACGATGATTGGGTCGAGCAACAGGGTAAACCGCGTTACATACTAACTTTGCTCGCCCGCTCGATCACGGCCAGCCAGATCGCCGAAGTGACCGCGTTGATCGCTTCGGAAGGACTCAACATTGACGTCATCCATCGGCTCTCCGGGCGACCGCCCCGGATCGACCGGGGTGCCCCCAAGAGTGCCTGCGTGGAATTCTGGTTGCGTGGCAGCCCGTTTGACCGAGCGCGGATGCAAGCCCGTTACATGCGGATTAGTCACGATCTGGGAGTCGACATCGCTTGGCAAAAAGATGACGCCTTTCGACGCTCGCGGCGGCTGGTCGTCTTCGATATGGACTCGACGCTGATTCAAGCGGAAGTGATCGACGAATTGGCCAAAGAAGCCGGCTGTGGTGACAAGGTTGCCGCCATTACCGAGCGGGCGATGCGGGGCGAACTGGACTTTAACGCGTCGCTGCGAGAGCGAGTCGCCAGCCTGGCGGGACTGCCGGAGACGATGCTGCAACGCGTGGCCGATCGCTTGAACTTAACGGAGGGAGCCGAGACGCTGATCGAAAACCTCCGCGCCTTGGGATATCGCACGGCTATTCTTTCGGGCGGTTTCGGCTACTTTGGCCGCTTGCTGCAAACTCGGCTGGGCATCGACTATGTGTACGCCAACGAACTGGAGATCGTCGCAGGTCGATTGACCGGGCAAGTCGTTGGAGAAATCGTCAACGGAGAGCGGAAGGCGGAATTGTTGGAGCAAATTGCGGAAAAAGAAGGGATCAATCGTCGGCAAGTGATCGCGGTGGGGGATGGTGCCAACGATCTGCCAATGTTGAGCCGCGCTGGGTTGGGGATCGCTTTTCACGCCAAACCGCTGGTCCGCGAGGAAGCCGACCATGCGGTTTCCAATTTGGGATTGGACGCAATTTTGTATCTACTGGGAGTGCGTGACCGCGAGCGAACTCAACAAACAGTCAGCCACGGGCGGGTCTAAAAGTTTTGTCGCAAACGCAGCAGCAGCGCGCCTTCGGGGCTGTAATCCCCCACCCCCGAGCGGTACTCCAGACGACGATCCATCGCGTAACCAACTTCCAGCACCGATTGGCGGGCGTCGTCTAACTGCATGATCCCGCAAAAAATGCGAATGTCGCGATAAGTAGCGACGTCGTTCGCTCCGCTCGCCCGCTCGATGGCCCAGCTATCGCCACCCAACTCGGCTCCCACGTAAAAAGCTCGCTGCTCGCTGTATCGAAGCTGCAGACGCGGGCGCGGGAACACCAGTTCGCAAAGCAGATCCCGCGTGGGCCGCCAGACCACTCCAGCGACCGGCAACACGCTGATGTCGTCGCGATCCAGCACATCGACACCGAACACCGTGGCCAAATCAGGATGCACTTCGTAGTAGCCGACGGCATGACCGGGAAATCGCACGCCCTCGCGGGCGCTTCCCTCGAAGTCGGAAAAAACCCCCACGCCGACCTTCAAATCCAACATAAAGTTCGAGCCATGAGTCGTTCGCGACAGAAACGCGGTCTCCAGATCGAATAATCGCGGGGGCATATCAGTGCGGGTGGGACCATTAAGAAAATGCAGCCCCACGCCGACATCGATCGCATGCTGCTCGCCCAAAGTCAAACTGGGGTGCGATTGCATGCTGAACATGCCCAAATCATCCCCGGCGGGCAACCAAGTCCAATCACCCTCGACCGGATTGTAGCCCAGCCAATCGCCAAACTCGTATGTGGGTAACTTGGAGCTCGCGACGACTATCTCTTCCACGTCACTGGCCAGCGCCTGACTGATCGCTTCCTCGAGCAACAGCGGATCATCAGCAGCCGGCGGCTCGTCCAGCACCAGCGGGTTGCTGTCGGCCATTCCGGTGTTTTCCATCCCGATTGCATCCTCAGCGGCAACCAACGGAGGCAACGCAAGCGGTTTGCCGCTGTCGTCTGGTAATTGGTCCGCAACCGTGACGTTCGCCGTCGCGGTGAACCAAACGATCAGAAAGCCAAGAACCAGACCGCTGCGATGAAGATTTGCCATTGTTTGTCCCACGGGAACCGGCCACCAGTGCGTTGCCACCGCTTAATTTTGTCGCCGCAGGATGGGTCTCCAGACCCGTCATACCCTGCAAAATAAGGGCCCATTCAAGCAACCGTGGCAGGCAGAAATAGCTCGTCGGAGCCGACGAGTTCAATAGCAATGATCGACCGCTGTTAGCCGGGGGGTGGATATTTGCGGGCGTTTTTTTTCATTTTTTCGGCCAAAGCGTGAGACAGATCAATTTCCATCACGTTTGCCAAGGCCAACAGATAAGCCAGACAGTCGGCCATTTCATCGGCCACTTCACCACATTTTGCCTCATCCCGCTTCACCTCCAGCGACTCGTCGCCGGTCAGCCATTGGAAGTGCTCCATTAACTCGGCCGTCTCGATCGCCAAACTGCTGGCGAGATTCTTGGGCGTGTGAAAAGATTGCCACTGTCGCTCGTTGACGAAATGACGCACCAGTTGCTTCAGGTCGGTAATCGTGTTGGACTGATCGTTCATAGCCGGAATGCTACACTGAGAGCAGCGGGAAACCAATGGTCGCGGAGAATTTCCTCCCCCGGGCTTGGGTCGATCGCTCGCTTCGGTCATTATCCGAGAAGTTTATCCCAGAATTTTCGTCTTTGCGCTCCCTTTCCACCGCGACACGATCTAAACCGCTATGCCACGTGACTTTCTCAAAGGTGCTAAATCTCGCTATGACGTCGTCGTCATCGGCAGCGGATTGGCTGGACTGACCGCAGCCAACATTTTGGGCAGGGCTGGACACCAAGTTTTGCTGCTCGAACAGCACTACAAATTGGGAGGGTTAGCGACTTGGTTTCGACGCCCCGGCAATCATATTTTTGACGTTTCGCTGCACGGTTTCCCACACGGCATGATCAAAAGCTGCCGTCGTTATTGGTCGGCCGACATTGCCGATCGGATCGTCCAGCTGGAAAACATTCGCTTTGAAAACCCCATGTTTTCCCTGACGACCACCTTCAATCGCGCCGACTTTACGCGGTTGCTGGTCGAGCGTTTCGGCGTCGAACAACAAACGGTGGAAGCGTTTTTCGATACCGCTCGGGGGATGAATTTCTACGATGATCAAGCGACCACCACGGGCGAATTATTCGAGCGTTTCTTTCCCGGTCGCGGCGACATCGTGCGGCTGTTGATGGAGCCGATCACCTACGCCAACGGCTCGACGCTGGAAGATCCCGCAATCACTTATGGCATTGTGTTCAGCAATTTCATGAGTAAGGGTGTGTTCATCTACGAGGGAGGGACCGAAGACTTAATTACGCGGATGCAGGGGGAGCTAAAACAGAACAACGTTGATGTGCGAATCAATTGCCCGGTCGAGCGAATTGTGCTGGAGCGGGGCCAAGTCGCTGGCGTGGAAGTCCAGGGGCGGCGAATTGACTGCGGTGCGGTGGTTAGCAATTCAAATCTGCGGTCCACCATCTTTAGGCTGGTCGGCGAAGAGTTCTTTGACGCCAATTTCGTCGACGCGGCTCGCGAAGTGCGTTTGAACAACAGCAGCACGCAAGTCTACATGGCGCTGAAACCCGAAGTCGAGGTGGATGAAAGTTGCGGCGATTTGCTGTTCACCAGCACGGCGGAAGAGTTCCGCACCGATTTGCTGCTCAGTCGCGACATCACCAGCCGGACATTCTCGTTCTATTATCCGCGAACGCGCCCGCAGTCCAAGCATCGTCGCCACGCGATCGTCAGCAGCACCAACGCAAACTGGGCGGACTGGGCCGATCTGACACCGGAAGCTTACGAAGCCAGCAAACAAGATTTAATTGAAACCACGCTCACTGCACTCGACGCCTTCGTGCCCAACATTCGCGAGAAAGTGGAACGAGTGGAAGCCGCCACACCGCGGACTTTCAATCACTATACGATGCACGAACTGGGCGCCAGCTTCGGAACCAAATTCGAGGGTTTGGGCGTCAGTCGCGCGCTGCCCGATCAAATTCCGGGACTGTATCACGCTGGCAGCGTGGGGATCATCATGAGCGGCTGGTTGGGGGCGATCAATTATGGCGTGATCGTGGCCAACGAAGTCGACGGCCATCTCGTCAAACAGGCGACTCGGCAGCCGTCACCGACGACGGTCGATTAGCGGCCCCGTCAGCGCCACCAGCATGGCCGACAAAGAAACGGGCAGCGGTGCAAAGGGCAACGCCACGACTCCCAGCAAAAACAACCAGACAGCCGGTTTTAGTTTGATGGTCCAGCCCCAAACGAAATAGACCACCGCCAGCAAACTCCAGAGGATTAACGTCAACCCAATGCTCCACACGAATCCGGCATATGGTTGCTGTTGGGTCGTGCGATCGGGCAGCATGATGGCGGGCACGAATTCACTGCTACCATTGATGTGAATCATACGCTGCGGTGTCAAATTACCAGCGGCGAGCAGCCAGGTGCCGGGCAGCGACGTCTCCAGCTCAAGATTGGTGATCGATTCGTTTCCGAATACGCGTTGCAATAATTTAGGAGCCCAGGTGTCGAGTCGCTGCCAGGTTAAGTCCTCAGTCGCGGACGAATCCTGGGGCCAGCCGAGTTGCCGCAGACGCGCAAACCACGGTCGCAACCAGCGTTTCTTTTCGTTTGAGGGACGCTCGGCGACGCTGTCCACCGAGTCATCGAGGATCGCCATCACGGCGGCGGCGATCCTGTCGCGATACGCGTCGTGAGTGGCTGCTTGCCAGCCGCCAGTTAGTGATTGTGGCTGGACGAAATCGGCGATCCTGTCGAATGATTTTTCTGGCGCGTCGGTCCAGGCCGCGGGCAACCCCAAGGGACTGGTCCTGCTGCCCAGCGTTGCTGTGTCTCGACTGCTCCCAGTCTCCCCGGTGCTTTGGTCGTAGGTGGAGACCCAAGTTGCCGCGATCGGCAATTCGATGGGACTGGGAATCGCCAGAGGTTGGTTGGCGGTGGGTATCGGCAGGCGAACCAACAAGACTAGTTGCTGTGCCAGTCGACTGACCCCTACGGGAATCTCGACTTGGCTGCCGCTATCAGCCGATGACGCTTGCAACTGCCGCACACCGATCGCAGTTCCGCCTGCCCAGGCACCTAAGATTTTTGCATCAGCGGGCACACGAAACCGAACCGCGTCTCGATTTCCGGGCAATAAATGCAACCTCAGTAGCCCGGTTACCGACATCGATTCCACAGCCAAACTTTGCCTATCGCCAGCTGCTTGCGTTGTCATGTCCCCGGGGAACAATTCAACTTCGAGCAACGGAGAGCGAGCCGCTCCGGAGCCTACCGGTGCGGGTTGCAGGTTGGCTG
>CAZHTX010000074.1:0-16399 GCA_964535475.1 uncultured Pirellulaceae bacterium | reverse complement strand
GCGTGGCTTTACCGTTGGTAACGCGAGTCGTTTCCGCAGTTAGCCGCGGTATCTTTGCTTACGGTCCGGCGGCGATCTGTGGATTGATCGGCAGCGTGATCGCATTTTATCTGCTGCGAGCCAAGCCCAAGGGCAAGTTATTGATTGATCGGGCGGTGCTCAAGATACCGATCTTCGGCGGCTGGATCCGTGACGCGGCCGCCTTGCAGTTTGCCGATTCGATGATGTCCATGATTGAGTCTGGTTTTACACCCGTGGAGGCGGTGGAAGCCTCGGTGGCCGGCGTTCGTAATCGCTCCGTCAAGGCGGCGGTGACCCAAGTTTGCTTGGGGGTCAAGCGTGGTGAGCGGTTAAGTAAACAGATGGAAATGCATCCAGCTTTATTTCCGGCGACACTCTGTCAACTGATCAACGTGGGTGAGCAATCGGGAGACTTTGGCAACGCCATGGTGGGTGCTTGCCGGCATTTACGACAACAGCTCGAGCGACGGATCGACGCTTCGGTATCTTTGATTGAACCGATTCTGACATTGGGATTGGCCGCCGTTATTGGCACGGTCGTGATGTCGATCTATATGCCAATGTTCCATATGTTTGAGGTCATGGAATAATCGGAGGTTAGACTCCGCGTGGCTTGGCAAAAGACAGGCATGACGAAAAAGTTGTTTTTTGCAGAAAAGAATAGGATTATCTCGTCAACACGTTGATTGTGACATAGATTTCAATACAGAAGCGGGAGACCTGTCCTGCCTGGGGAATGGAAAAAATAAATTGCCCATTTGTTCGGTTGCTTGCGGAAATTGTGAATGCATTCGAGCGGAGCAACCGGTCATTCCATCCCAGCATTCCGTTTTTCAACAATTCAATTTGAGGAAACCTTTTGATGAGTTCCAAGAAGCGTTCAGCTTTCTCACTGCTTGAAATCATTGCCGCGGTCATCATTTTGGCTGTGGTCGCCACCGCGACGATCTCCACGGTTGCTCCCATGCGGGCAAAAAGTGATGCCAAATTAGATGAGTCGTCGCTTGCCAGCCTGAATGGACTGGCCCAGAACTATTACATGGAACGGGGTGCTTGGCCCACTCGCGTTGCGGACTTAGCTCGTCGGGGCTATCTCGATGCTAGAAATAATCGAGCACACTACAATCGCATGAATCAGAAATTCGAATGGGACGCCACCCGCAATCAATTTGTGGCTCGGTAACAAGCCACCTTGATTAAACTTCCCTGATGGGATTTTGCAACTCTGGTATTTTGTACCAGAGTTGCTGCCGTGTTATGGGTTTGACTCCTCTTCAACTGTCGCTCCCGATGAAAATTAATCACTCGCAATCGAGAATGCCGAGTTCAAACCGCTGCGGTTCTGGATATCGCCTTGGCGCTGACTTCCGAGAGGGATTTACGCTGTTTGAAATCCTCATGGCAGTCACGATTACAGCAACCGCTGGGTATGCAATGATTGCTTCATTGAAACCCGCCACCACTCAGTCAGCAAACGCTCGCGGAGCTGTGGATGAGCTTGCCAGCGCATTGCGAGTCGCTCGGCAAACTGCAATCGCCAAGCAACGTCCAGTGGAAGTCCGGCTAACCGCCGTGGCGAGTGGACAATGGGTGGAACAGGTGGTCACGGGCGGCGGTTTAACTTTGACCCAACCGATCATCATACCGTTGGTAGCTCCTCCAGGCGTAACGGTCAGGGGGTGGCCAGGCAGTGTCCGCTTCGATGCCTCCGGTATGGCCAACCGAAGCTTGGATTTGGGCGTCGGTTACACCGGCCGCGAATATCGTTTGCGCCTGTATCAGGCTTCCGGAGTGATTAGGATTAACCGACCATGAAACGATGTCAACGCCGTGGCTTTTCGTTACTCGATACACTTTTGGCTGCAGGGATCGGTGCGAGTCTGTTAGTGCCCACCGTGCAGATGACACGGGATTCGCTATTTCAGCAGCGGCGCAGCCAAGTACGTCAAGAGATGGCTGCCCGTGGTGAGGGAATTATCGATGCGGTGCGAATCGCGGTTGGTGAACCGGCCAGTTTTGCCAGTGCCGCAGCTGGGATTTTGCCAGCAGGTGTCGCGGCCGATCGCACGGTGAATGTTTTGCCGGGTGAATCGATACGGCAATTGGTGATGGTCCAACCTTATGACAGCCAACGCGACTTATTGACGGTCGCGGTGACACTGGAGCATCGCAACGCCCGGGCGACGAATCTTGTCCCTCCCATGCGGTTCATTACTCAAATCGCTCGACCTTGGTGAGAAACATGGGTTGGAAAATAGCAGATTTTATTTATTACCCGCCAGCTTCGTTCGCTGCACGCTCCCTGCGTCAGGTAAAGCTGGTGAAGACGTTTGCGGCTAGTTCGTCAACTGCCATGCTCACCACTTCGCGGAGGAAACCAGGGCGGCGTGGTGTGACATTGTTGGAGGCTGTGATGAGTCTCACCATTTTTGCGATGTTAAGTATCGTCTTAACGGGTACGTTGCAGGCCGCGGTGGCACTGTTACGAAATCAAGAGCAAACTTCTTCCACCGATATCGCGACGACGACGATGCTGTGGATCGAGGATCAAGTTCGTCAGAGTGACCAGGTGCAGATCGCTTCGAGCAGCCGTTTGGTTTTGAGCAATCATCCAGCGAATCCTCTGCTGGACCGAACGCTATGGCGTTCCGGTCTTCAGTTGATCTTAGAGCAAGGCGGCGTGCGGCAGGTCGTTGCCGAGCCGGTCCAGCAATTAATGTTTTCGGATCCTAGCGGGCAAGGCCGAGCGGTGCAGATTCAGTTGACGGCGGGCGAAGCCAGCGGATTGCAACCTGTTACCAGTCGCACTCGCATTGTCGCATTGGATTGGTTGAAATGAGTAATCAGAATAAAGCCTGCCGCGGCAGGCTGCTGCGAGAGCCGATTAACTTGGAGGCTGGCAGAAAGATCGCACGGCGACGGCGTGGTATTGCGATGTTAGTCGTAATGATCATGGCGGGCGTTGTCGGCGTGTTGGCAGTCACTATGTTGCGAGTCAGTCGCAATGATCAGTTGCGGACGTCTGTCGAGCAGCAGCGAAGGGTTGCTCGTTGTGCCGCGCAGGGCGCAGCGCACCGTGGCGTTGCCATGTTGCGACGTGATCCCACGCTCCGCGGGCCGGTTGCCGTGGCCGGACCGGAGATCGGTATTGGCATTGTCAGTTCGGTAAGCATCGCCCAGAACGCCACGGGGCATCTGACGGTCCTCGCGACCGCGCAATACCAGGGAACGATTGTTAGGGAACAGATTGTGGTTGACCCCAGTCGGTTGTAGCAATTCGTGTGAAGCCTCGCTCGAATTGTTTCCTTACCCCGAACTTGGCGGTGATTTCAAGCTCTCGCGTCACAAAGTGCAAGCTAGCTTTACAAGGATTCCCGCTGGACAGCGGCAGCAAGGATGAGATTGTATGATCAGCTAGCAACAATTGGTTCGGTACTTTGTGATGTTGAAACGAAAGCGACGAGAGCAGCGGGTCTGCGGAGTACATATTGGTGGCGAGACGGTACGTTTGGCGATCTTGACGACGGACGAGCAGGGAATCCGTTCTTTGACATTGGACGCTGTGGATGTCTCTTCCGGTACGGATCACTTAGAAAGTATCGAAGCAGCTTTCAAATTGCTCAGCGAGCGGCATGCGATTCGACGTTGGCCTTTGGCGGTGGTGTTGGACGGTGACTACTGTGTGACACGTGTGACAACGGGGACACCTCAGGAAGTCGAACGTAATCTACAACGCTTGGCAATGCGTATTCCCCGCTATCTTTCCTTGGGGCCCGGCGAGAAGATCACCGGTGGCTATCGGCACTTAATCAACAACAAAAATGAATACGCGGTCACCGGCGTAGCCAACCGCCGCGTCATTGAGTCCCTGCAACAGTCCTTGCGGGAATGTGGTTTGACGCCCACAAGCATCGAACCGGCGATGGTGGCGGTGGCGAGATTATTGCCAAAGGTGGTCAGCAATGACTCGCCCTTGCTGCTGGCTGACGGCTCCGGAACGCAATGGGACGTGGGGATTGTACAAGCGGGTCGATTGTTGCTCGACTATCGACCTTCAGCGGCGCGCGAATCCGAGCGATTTGGCGAAACGCTGTGTGGACATATGTCTCGGTTGCACAGGTTTTGTCAGCGCCATCGTCATTTGAGTGGCAGTGGGTTAGGCGAAGTTTACATTTATGGACCGGCCAACAAAGTTCGCACCACGGCTAAGACCTTTGAGAACCAGTCTGCCCTCACGATTCAGCTGTTAACCGTCGAGGCGTTGTTGCCTGGTTGGCAACTGCCGGACGACGCGTTTGATAGTTGTTGGGTCGGAGCCGTTGCGGCGGCGCGAACTTTTGATTCGAGCAATGTGGAGTTACAAGTCGCCGACTTGTTGACTTCGGTCAGGGTCGCCAAGCAAAAATCGTTCGGGCACCATTTACTTTGGACAGTCAGCCCAGTGCTCTCCGTGGCAGCGATCATTCTTGGACTGTTTTTCGGTGTCGAACGCTATCGCGACTTGGAAAATGATTTTTCCAAGGTTTCCGGAACTTTGCGTGGCGAGCTTGTCAATTTTCGTGCGCGATCGATTGCGGTTAACGAGTTTGAAGAACGCCTAAAGGTCTTCAAGGCGATCGATGGGAAATTAGAGCGGGGTGAATACGCTAGCTTGCTATTGAGTCAGATTCCTCAATGCTTACCCGATGCCACGAAACTTACGCGCATTCAACTAAGTATTGACGGAACAATTCGGATAACCGGTACAACGCTGAGCGAGTCGATCATTTTCGACGTTACTTCTGGACTGCGAAACTTGCCGGGTATCGCGGACGTTCAGCTTGAGGGAACCAATCCGCGAGGTGATGTTGGCGATCCCGAGGTGGACTTTGCGATCGTAATTCGGACGCGAAACGCCACAACCATAGAAGAGGTATGAAATGCACAAGCGTTACATTGTTTACATCAGGGTAATCGCTACCGTCGGAAGCTTCCTAGCGTTCCTGCTTATCGGCTGGCCGCTGGCCGATGAATACCTCCATCACCGTCAAGTGGTGCGAGACATCGAGGAATTGCGTGGTGAGCACGAGAGGCTGTTCAGTCAGCAAAACAGTACTGAGGCTCGACACGAGCAACTTTCCAAGAAGCTGTTAGCCTATGAACAGCGGTCGATCACTGCTGAATCCATGAATACGTTTCGAGACAAAATTGTGGAGATGGTGCGGGACCATGGTTGTCGGATACGGCAAGCCAGAGTGACCGAACCGCAGTCACGCCCATGGAAGGGGCCAGACGATGATCCGCTGGTCAGTACATCTGACAATGGATTCGCGGAAGGACGCTTTGACCTGTTAACAACTCAGCTGCACCTGACCGTTACCGGCGATTTTTCATCGATACAAACCCTCTGCAAAAAAATTGTCGAGGCTAACTATTTGGCCGTTACAGAGTTCATCTCATTGCAACCGGTTGACGTGACCGGGCAAGCGATTCAGATGGAGCTGCGGATTAAGTTTTTCGGCATCAAGGAGCGAGAAGTTGTGGAGGACGAGTTCGAAGACTTGCAACTGGATGTGGCAATTTTCGGGGCACCAAGCGACTTGAATATTTAGATAGAGATAGCAAATAGCAATTGGATAAGTTCCCATGGATGGGCCTCGAAAACGCAAAGATCTCACGCCAAGAATGCGCCGACTGCGGCGGATAGTACGGTCACATATTACCGGTTTCGTCTGCCTGGTGGCTACCTGGTTGGCTCCATTGGTTTCGCTTGGACAGGATCCGCTCGATAATTCCGCAAAACTACCGAGCATTCGTGATGCTGGATCTACGGCAACGGTTGCAACTGTCACTCTCACCGGCCAACAACCAACGCCACAAGCGACCATTGTCTTGGATCATGTGTCAGTTCGCGACATGTTGCTTCAAACGGGCGACGTGTCATTCCGCAAGACACCTTTGGCCGAAGCGATCTTTTCTTTGTCCGAGGTGTGGGGTGTTAACATTGTTGCTGGTGGTGAAGTCAAAGGGGACGTATCGGGAGTTTTTTCGCAGGCTCCCTTAGCGGAAGTGTTAGATGCTATTCTGGGCGCGAACGGGTATGGATATCGTTTGAGCGGACAAAGCCTGGTGATCGTTGCGCTAGACAAGATCGGGATGGATGATCCGAATCTGGTCTCGGAATCGCTGGCACTGCCGGGCACCGCGGAACAGCAGGAATCGATCTTGAAGGCGGCCGAGTTGTTAATCAGTCCACGTGGGCAGATTCAAGCCCTATCGGTCAACAACAGCGTGCTGGTCGTCGATTACCGTGAAAACATTGAGCGGGTTCGCGACTTCCTAGCGCAACTTCAAACGTCGCCCGGCGAATCCCAGGGCGGAAATCAGACCGGTCAGCCAAACAGGCTACCCGCCGCGGGCGGTTCCTCGAATGCTGCTGAAGCTGCGAACGAGGAATCGATCGTCTATTTTGCGCCTCAGTTTGTGGCCGCAGAGGAGTTGCAAGGACCGCTGACCGATGCCTTGGGCGAAAGCGTGCGGCTGAGCGTGATGGCGTCTGAGAATCGCCTGATGGTGTTGGGAACACGGAAGCAGTTGCGGATGGCCGAGCAGATTGTCGAACAGTTGGATCGTCCGCGGACGCAAGTGCGGATCTCAGCGCTGATTTACGACGTCGAGCTGCGACGGGGAGAAGAGTTGGGAATCGACTGGGGTAATCAGTTATCGATCAACGGGATGTTCGGCGGCCAAGCCTTGGATGCAGCAGCGGGAGGTGCGGCCGGAGGGGCAGCGGGAGGAGCAGCGGCAGGCGGCGCGGCGGGGGGGGCTGCGGATGGCGCCGCGGCAGTAGCGATGACGGGGGCGGCAATCACGTTGGGAACGTTGCAAGATACGTTAACTTTGGGGAACGTGATTCGTGCCTTGGACGAAACTCGCGGTGCCCAGTTGTTGGCCGATCCGACGATCACGGTTGAGGATCGCAGCGAAGCTTCGATCAAAATCGTCACGAAGATTCCCTTCCAACAGCTAACGCAAACGGCCGAAGGAGGAAATATCGGTACGACCGCCTTTGAGGAAGCCGGGATCGTGCTGACGGTGACGCCGCGAATTGCTCGCGATGGCACGATTCAGATGAAGGTGCGGCCTGAGTTCAGCACCTTGGTGGAATTTGTCAATGGACAGCCTTTGATCGACAGTCGGCAAGCGGAAACGGATGTTCGCGTGGCCGATCGGCACACGTTGGTTATCGGGGGCCTGAGACGTAAGCAAATGCGTGATGCGGTGTCGGGTTTGCCCGGGCTGATGAACATCCGCAAGCTGGGCAAACTGTTCCGCGCGCATGATTCGGGGATTTCAGAGAGTGAGTTGTTGGTATTTCTGCGGCCTGAAATCATTTCCCCGTATCATCTGGCCGATCCGCGGGAAGCGGCTGCGATCGACGTCTCGGAGATCGAGTTGAATTCGATTCCCATCGCCGACCTCTGTCCGCTGGTCGACGACTGTCAGGATCCGCATTGCGTCTACCATCACCGTCGTCCGAACGTGAATGGTGGGGCGCCCACTTCGCGTCCTTTTAATGGTGGGTTGATCGGCGAGTTTGGGATGGAAACCCGCGGTGAAAGACTGCCGACGGGAATCATTCCCTATGAGGCCTTGGGGGGACCCGAATTGCAATCTTCCGGTTTGCAGCAAACACGCGTGGAGTCCCCGCAGACTCCGGCTACCAAGGGGCGGCCGCTGCGAGTATCACAGATCGAAAAGCGTCATCACAGCAGCCGTCGCGGGGCGGTCCACAAAGCACGTCCCGTGGAGTTGAATCAATCCCCATGAGTTCAGGCTGGATTTAGTTCCGCGAGGGTTTTGTTGAGCGATCGAACAGGGACGCAGTCCATTCGGAAGTGCCCGAGCTGAGTTTGACGACGGGCGGGGCGATTTGAATTACCGTGATCCCAGCAATCGTTTCAGTTTCTCGCATGGTGTGCGTTTCTCCAGCGATTTGCAAGATCACCGCTTTGTCGTTGCCAGCTGAACTGGCAAAGCCTTGCACCAGCACGGACGACAGCGGACCGGTATAGGTGTTGCCATCACTCGATGCGTGCGAGCCGGTGTAGATAAATGGATTTACCCGGTCAGGATTTTCAGGTTTGAATTCTGCGGCGTCTTGTGGCTGCGCAGCTAAAATATCGAGCGGAGGTGCAACCGAAACCGGTTGCGCGTCGAGCTGTTTGTTGGCCATATCGATCCAGCCCGCGGAATCCGAACAACCGATACCCAGCATCAACATTAGATTGCAGGCGACAAGCTGCACGCGCTTGGTTCCCGAGCCGGCCTTGCAACAAGAGCGGCGATTAAACATCGAAAAAGGCATAGCTTCTAGTGCCATGATCAGGTCAAACATAGGAACTGGATGGCCAAGTCTAGCTTGCAAAGTGAGCGTCGGCAGGCAAAACAATGTAAAGCGATTGTCCCCAATCGCTTGCGGAGTTGCAAACCGCTAAAGACAGCGGTCCTACATTGCTCAGTTCCACAAGTTCAGCTAGGCATTTTTGACCGTGGGATCGCCCGCTTCGACAACGAAGGCGCTGCGTTCAAACGTTTTACCTCCCGGCTGCAATATATCATCGACGACCATATAGTCAGACTTCCAGCTATCTGGCGTAACGGTGCAGCGGATGTAACCTCGTTCCGCGTTATGAAACTTTGTGCATGGGTTCGCGGACAGCAGTTCTTGGAGTCCGCGCGGTTCCGCGGTGCCATTGCCGCCGCTGCTGAGTGACGTCGCTACAAACTCCGTGGCGACGACTTTTCCATCAGGCTGGCGATCGTCAACTCGCAATTCATTGACCCAGTTCGAGTGAATATCACCGGTCAGCACGACAGGGTTGCTGATCCGACGATCGTCCATGAACTGCATCAACTGCATGCGTTCGGCACTGTAGCCGGGCCACTGGTCCATCGAGTACAAAGGATTTTCGGGATCGCCTGCTCGATTGACCATGCCCATCATGACTTGCTGCGCCAGCACGTTCCAGGTCGCCGGTGAAGTGATTAATTTTTGGCACAACCAGTTCTTCTGTTTACTCCCCAGTATGCTTTGACCGTTGTCGAGGGCCGCCGCGTTAAGTGGGGATTTACGGTCATCATTCGGCTGATCACTGCGATACTGGCGAGTATCCAGCACGAGGAACTCAGCCAACTGGCCGAACGAAGCGCCGCGGTACAATAACATTTCGTCGCCCGTCGGCAAGCTGCGTCTCCGCAACGGCATCGCTTCGTAGTAAGCCTGATAGGCGTTTGCTCTGCGGACGAGAAAATCGACTGGATCGATGCCTTGCTCTTCGGAGATCTGGGCGGCGCAGTTGTTATCGAATTCGTGATCATCCCAAGTCACCATCCAAGGGCACATTGCATGCATGCCATGCAACAGGGGGTCTGAGCGGTACTGAGCGTGCCGCACGCGATAGTCCCCCAGTGACTCAATTTCAGGGCCGTGGTGCGTGCGGACCTTGCCGTTGCGTCCGGCTTGGTATTCATAGATGTAATCACCTAAGTGGAACACAAGGTCCAATTCGTCGGCCGCCATTTGCTGGTAGGCGGTGAATAAGCCCTGCTCATAATTTTGACACGACGTAACCGCGAACTTTACCTGTGCGGGCATCGTTTCGGGGGACGGAAAAGTGCGAGTCCGTCCAATGGGACTTGTCGCATCACCGGAGCGGAATCGATACCAGTACCAACGATCGGGTGGGAGCCCTTGCACTTCGACATGCACCGAGTGACCAAGTTGCGGTGTTGCGGCAGTGTACCCCGAAGCCACGATTGACTTGAAGCTTTCGTCGGCCGCCACTTCCCACTGCACTTTAACGGCCTCGTTTTTCATCCCGCCGAATGGATCCAGCGGCTGGGGAGCCAAGCGGGTCCAAATGACCACGCTGGTCGCATCGGGATCCCCCGAAGCAACTCCCAGGGTGAATGGATCGCCGGAAAAGTGGGGTGACGCATTGGCTTGCGAATTGCGACCAAGCAAGGGGATGGAGCTGAGCGCGCCACTGTAAGCCAAAAACCAACGTCGGGAAATTCCACCCTCATAGCGAACTGCCGCTGCCACCTGTTCTTTTTGAAACATCATCTCACCCCTGCTATCGGTTTTAATTATTTGCTGGAAACTTACCAGCCGCCCAGGAAATCGGAACGCGATTGTATCGGAAATTGGAAGACCGCCAGACCGCTTCACCAAAGTTTCACGACTGCCAGCTGCGCACAAATACATTAGCATCCCGGAGTCCCGTAACCAAATTGCGTCCCCCCCACTAGTCATTTCGTACTTGTAAACCAGCCGAAAAGGTTTTAACGCGCCGTGCGATCCTATATTCAACAAGTTGTCTACCGTGTTCAAGGCAGTTACTGGTTTATTCCCTCGCTCATGGTAATTGCCGCCATTATCTTGTCGCAACTTGCCATCTGGATCGACCACCGATATGGCAACACTTGGCTGAAGGAGATGTGGTTTGTCGCTCTCAATCAGCCAGACGGAGCGCGAGCCATCTTGGCCACAGTCGCCGGCTCGATGATCACGGTGGCTGGCGTGACGTTCTCGCTAACCACGCTCGCAGTTTCCCACGCCAGCAGCCAATTTGGCCCTCGGTTGCTGAACAACTTTATGCATGATCGCGGAAACCAAATCACCTTGGGAACGTTCGTGGCCACCTTCATTTATTGTTTGTTGGTGCTGAGAGTTGTCCGTGGAGAGGACGTTGTCGCCATGGATGGATTAGCAGTCAGCGTCTTCGTTCCTCAATTGTCCCTGTTCCTTGCGTTTATCTTAACGATGGGTAGCGTCGTGGTGCTGATTTACTTCATTCACCACGTTCCCAACAGCCTTCAAATTACCAGCTTGTTGCAACGGCTTGCGACCGATATGCGACATGATCTTGACAAGCTTTATCCCGTCGATTTAGGGAGCGGAGTCGACGAATCCGACTTTGCTACACATGTTGCTTTCCAAGCCGAACATGCTATCGCTTCGGTCTCTGATGGGTACATCCAAGGAATCGATGAGGTCGAGTTGATTGAATTTGCCAGGGATCGCGTCGTTGTCATTCAGTTACTACGGAGACCAGGCGATTTTGTCCGCAAGGGTGAACGCATTGCTGAGGTCAGCGCATGCGAGGATTGGAAGCAGGAAGACGCAAGCAGAATTCACCGCACCGTCACCATTGGATTTGGTCGCACGCCCACTCAAGACGCATTTTACGTGCTCAACGAATTCGTCGAAGTGGCTGTTCGCGCGTTATCACCGGGAATGAACGATCCATTCACGGCGATGCAGTGCATTGATTGGCTATCTACGGGGCTCGTCCAGCTCTCCAAGAAAGAGCTTCCCAATCGCTATCGGGCTGACAAAGCGGGCGAAGTGCGAATCATCACCGCCGAGATTACCCATAAGCAGTTCGTGGATGCTATCCTGTGGCAACTCGTTCCCTATGTAAAAACCGACGTTAACACACTCAATTATATGCTGTTGTCGTTGGAGCGAACGGTCGCCATTTCGGAGTGTGCGGGTTTGAACAGTTTAATCTCGGACGTGATGCGGAAGCTAAAAAGTGCGTAAGTGTTTTGGTTGCTTTACACGCGCTCGGCGAGCCGTTATTTTGTTTCCTTGCAAAGAATGAAACCGAGTATTGAGCTTGCAGGGTGGTAAATAACCAATGGATGAAATCTTCGTGTCGCAAGGTGCGCGGCAGCTTTGCCTGGCGAAGTCACCGCCGCAGGTGTCGTCTCTCTTGATGCTGCATGGTGTGACTCGGCGTTGGCAGAGTTTTTTGCCGTTGTGGTCTTCATTGGCAACCCGCTGGGAGTTAGCCGCGCTCGATTTTCGAGGTCATGGTAAATCGGATCGAGTTGATGGCGGTTACCAGGTGTGCGATTATGTCGAAGATGTAATCTCGGTGCTGGATCAGCAATATGAGAGACCAGTGATGTTATATGGGCATTCGCTGGGAGCAATGGTTGCCGCAGCGACTGCTGCTCAGGTTGGCGACCGGGTATCCGCCGTGGTGCTCGAGGATCCGCCCTTCCACACCATGGGAAAGCGGATCAGCCAGTCAGTATTGCTAGGTTTCTTTCAGGCATTGCGGGAATTGGCGGGGGATGCGCGTGGCGTCGGCACACTGGCCGCCTTGTTGGCCGACACAGATCTTCATGATCCGCGAACCGGATTAAAAATTCGACTCGGCGATACGCGTGACGCCGCAGCATTGCGATTTACGGCCAGTTGCCTGAAGAAGCTCGATCCAGCGGTGTTGACGACAATTGTCGCGGGGGAATGGTTAAACGGTTATGATATCGAGTCTGTGTTTCGAAAAATCACTTGTCCCGTCCTGTTGCTGCAGGCCGATCCAGTGGCTGGAGGCATGTTGACAGACGAGGATGCCGATGATGTCGATGGTTGGTTAGCCGATTCGGCGCGCGTGAAATTCCAGGGGTCGGGACACTTGATTCATTGGGATCAAACCAGCAAGCTTTTAAATTGTGTCCTCGGTTTTTTGGAATCGGTGCAAATGCGGTAGTTCATCCAAAACCACAACAGGCAACCGTATTCGAAAAGCGTTATAATCTTACGGAGTGAAACATGTGGACGAGATGGTGGATTGTAAGTCTTTCGATGTGCTGGTTGCCAACGGCGTCAGGACAAGATGTGGTCGGCAACGCTGATGAGGGCTTTGCGGATAATCTGATCCTCATCACGATTGACGGGCTACGGCCTGAAGAGTTTTTCGGAGGTGCCGACCCCAGACTATTTCTGGAGGATTTGGGCGTCAAGGATTCGCAGGAAATGCAAGCTCAGTATCGGCGAGATTCACGCGAAGCGTCACGTCGGGCGTTGCTGCCTTTCTTGTGGGAGAAAGTTGAGCAGGGAGGGTGGACCGCGGGCGATTGGACTTTAGACAGTAAAGTCCAAGTCACCAATGGGCACTATTTTTCTTATCCGGGATACAGTGAGATTTTGTGCGGTTTTGCTGACGAACGGATCGATTCGAATGACAAAAAGTACAACCTCAATCAAACCTTCCTGGAGTGGTTGCATCGTCGGGAGTCGTTTTCAAACCGAGTCATGGCGTTTGCTTCGTGGGACGTGTTTCCCTTCATCATTAACGATCGTCGCAGCGATATTCCGGTTAACGCGGGCTGGCAAGCATTGGAAGTGGGGGAGCCGTCGGTGATCGATGCCTACAATTATGTCGCCAAAAATGTTTTCCATGAATGGGAGGGGGTGCGTTATGACGCCTTTACCGCAGCCGGTGCTTTGCAGGCAATGCGAGCTAAGGAGCCGAGGGTATTGTTTGTATCGTTGGGTGAGCCCGATGATTGGGCGCATGCTGGGCGGTATGATCGTTATTTGTTGACGGCTAAGCAGAATGACAGCTTCATCCGTCAGCTCTGGGAAATGTCCGAGACGCTACCTGCGTATGCCGGCAAGACCGCATTTCTGGTCACCACTGACCACGGTCGCGGAGACGGTCGGGAGGGCTGGAAAAGCCACGGCACGACTTACCCGGGGTCCGATCGGATTTGGGTGGCTGCCTTTGGCAAGGGGCTGGTCAAACAAGGAATCGATCGTGGCGGTGAATTCCAGCAAGCGCAGATCGCTTCCACAGCAGCCGCCTTCTTGGGTTTAGACTACACGCAGGCAAATCCGAAAATCGCGAAACCGTTGCCCTGCGCGCGCCAATCGGTTAGTGAACCGTCCGCATCCGTTGAATAAGCGGTGGCTGCGCGATGCTGAGGCGATGTGCCGCTTGTCCAAAGTGCAGTATGAGGGTCGTGGGGAATGCTTTGCGGGAAAGCCAACTAGACCACGGCGAAGGGTTTGATCGGTTAGAGCGCGCGGTTTCTCGCACTCTGATCGTGGGTTTGCGGTTCATCGGTTTTGTTGGATCGTAAGGATGCCAATTGGTAGACCGCGGTGCGTGGCTGATAAGAAAGCCTAGCTTCGGGCCCGGTGTGACCAGCCAAGCGGACCATTCCCGCCAAAATTGCCACCGACTCGACGATGACCGGTTTACGAACATAGCTGGGGTGTTCACTGGGAACCGTAACCAACGCAACTTTGTCCCCCTCTTCGTTATCATCCCAGCGAATTCGCAAGGCACTTCGAGCCGCTCGCTTGCTGATGTGATTGATAAAGCGATTCAGCGGCAAAGGAAGAGCGCCGGCTTTCAGATCGCTGATTTTGACAGCCAGCACATTGGGTTCGGGGGTGAGTTGCGCGTGGACTTCGAACGAGACTACGGTTTCGATACGGGGATTTTGATAGCGAGCAGCGACGAGCACTTTGCCGTCGCGAATGGCGACCCGTGGTTCGTGCACACCGGTCGGCAACAGGCTGGCAAACTCCAGTGGCAGTTGATGCATTAACCACGCGTTGACTTGCTCTTCCGTAAAGGTGGCTTCCCAACCACCTAGTTGTCCAACGCGGTCTGCCAGCTCCTCAACTTCCGATTCAAGTTCGCGGCTCTGTTCAGCGGAATTCAGCTCGGGTAAGGCAGTCGCTTGTCGATAAAAATCGGGAACTTCCTGTGTCTTCTTGAGTGCCCAGTTGCCAGCCAGCAAAATACCGACTGCGACAATCACCACCGAGACGGCCAAGTATTTCAAGCATGTGATGAGTTTCCGGTGACGTTTCGCGAAAGCGTCCCGAGATGGTGACTTGGGCATCAGGGGGGCAGAATCGTCAGAAGTGATTTCTTGGCGACCAGATTGGGGGTCGTTCATTGCACGGCCTTTCTTCGTTCGCGACAGAGAATAGCTGACAAGTATGCAAAAAAAAGACAATCTTGAAAGTTTTTTGCTTTCCCGAGTTGGCGTCTACTGAGATGTTTCGCCTAGCCCAGATAGTTCATAACCGGCCTAGAATCGTAAAGGACTTGGCAACCACTGACGAATTCTCTCACTCATCGTGGGGGCGTGCGGTGTGGCTGGACTTACCGTGCTAGCAGCGGGGGTCGCGTCGACGTCGAGTTGCTGCGCGGATTTCGATCGTTCTGTTGTGGTTTGTAGCCTGGACTGTTGGTCGAGCCAGCTCAGGTAATGAGTCCAGTGCGAGTCCAACAAGTAGCCGGCCGGCCCCAAATCACCGTGCCGAAGTTTTTCCGCGGCGACGAACGCATGGCGTTGCAATTCTTCCCGTTCGCGTTGGGTGAAAAAAAAGTCATACAGCCGCAGGTCATCCAATGCTACGGAGCCAACCCCCGATAGGTCGATGGCGACGCGGATTTCCTCTAAATCGGCAACTGGCAGATGGGGGATACGCAACCAATAGGGTTTTTCGCCCCAACCATTCTCATGGTTCGGCTCGATTTCCACAGCGTAGCGAACTGGCTGGCCTCGCATTATACCCTCGACGGCTAGCCGAAGTTTGGGGTTGCCTTCCAGGGTTTTCGCCCGAATCGCCACTGCCATACGGCCTGTCTCTGGGGCGGTGAAGGGTTTGGTTAGCAGCCAAGCTCTGGCAACTTGGGGTTGTTCATTGCGGAGCACGATTGCTCGTGCTCCTTCCGCGGCATCATTGCTGAACCCAATGCAACCGGGTGGATGTTGGGCGCGTAGCCAGCCCTCGATTTTTTCAGCCTGTCCGGTTTCGAATCCATTGTTTTCGAGTGGTTGCATGTCACGGGGGCGACCGAGCACGGCAATTTTATTAGCGATTTTGTCGATAGCTTGGGCAACCAGCGGAACCATTCTCTGTTGGTCGACGAGTCCGGCTCGCCAATCAACGATTCCCCGCGTGGGACCATCGACTCGTAAGGCAATTATTTGGCCGGGCGCGAGTTCGCCCGCCCACACCACTGACAAACCGCGAAAGTTGTCCGCGGTTATATTTCGGCCCTGTTCATCGCTGTCCGAATGCTTGGCAGCCGCAGCATCGGCGGCCAGTCCCCACGGCTGGGTGAAACGTTGTCCGATCATCCAACGACTGGTTTGTTCCTCGGCTACATCCGTTCCCAGAATCTCGACCGGCGTTCCGGCGGCAGCGTCTGAAGCGAGTTCTAAACGGGCAACCCAGGGAGAAAGGTTCACCGCGTAAACCACGAGCGACTGACGGGTCAGGTGTTGGCGAACTCGTACCACGGAAGCCGCCGCATTAGGACTTGTTAGCTCAGCGAAGGGGACATCAGGTAGTGCTGCGTAGGTTCGCAACCAAGCCGCGACGGGCGACGACTGACTGCTGCTCAACCCCCGCGACTCGCGCTGGGCTGCTGTCTGATCCGCAGCGAGCGGTTGAGCCGGTGATAGTCCCTGCTCGAGATCCGTACGCGTTTCGCTCACTAGTGCCGTCCAACCGCCGACGCTGATGATGCGGGTATCAAAGCTATCAAACATGCGGGCGAGCCGACGT
>CAZHTX010000073.1:9825-16408 GCA_964535475.1 uncultured Pirellulaceae bacterium | reverse complement strand
CTCGACGGTATCACCCAAGTTGACGACCGGCTTTTGATTCAAACACGTCCGTTCGTTCAAGCCGCGATATTTCTTCAGGATATAGTGATCGCTGCCGATCTCAATCCGCCCGGCATCGGCGTAGGTCACCTTGCCGGCTCGGCGAGCCTTGATCACCATCGCGCTGTTGCGAGCCACATCGAGCTCCAAGCCGGTACCGACGATCGGCGGCTCGGTAACCAACAAGGGCACCGCTTGCCGCTGCATGTTCGAACCCATCAAGGCCCGGTTCGCATCATCGTGCTCGAGGAACGGAATCAAGCCGGCGGAAACACCCACCATCTGATTCGGCGCGATGTCCATGTAGGACACCTGACCCGGCTGAACGATCTGAAAGTCGCTGCGGAACCTGGCAATCAAATTCGGGCCAGCAACCAAAGCGCCATCTTTGACCTCCGTATCGGCAGGTGCCACGTAGGCCTCGTTTTCTTCGTCCGCTCGCAGCCAAACGACCTCCTCGGTGACCAATCCTTCGCGAATAATGCGATACGGCGTCACCAAGAACCCGTACGAGTCCACTGAAGAATACATCGCCAATGAGCTGATCAAACCAATGTTCGAGCCTTCCGGCGTCTCAATCGGGCAAATTCGACCGTAGTGCGAGATGTGCACGTCACGAACCTCGAAACCAGCTCGCTTGCGGTTCAAACCACCGGGACCAAGTGCCGACAAGCGACGCTCGTGAGTCAATTGCGAAAGCGGGTTCGTCTGGTCAACGACCTGCGACAACTCGCCGCGACCGAAGAAGTAATCGATTGCCGCCGAGACGCTCTTGGGATTGATTAAAGAACGCGGGGTCATATCTTCCGCATCCTTGAGGCTCATCCGCTCCTGCACGGTGCGGCGGAGCTTCAAAAAGCCCTTTCGCAACTCTTCGCTGGCCAATTCATCGATCGTTCGCAAGCGACGATTGCCCAAGTGGTCGATATCGTCGATCTCGGCTCCGGTCTCTGGATCAAACAAATCCATCACGTACTTGATCGACGCAATCATATCTTGGGGCCGCAGCGTCATTTCCTCTTCGCTAACGTCAAGCCCTAACTTGCGGTTGATGCGGAAACGCCCAACTTTGCCCAAACGGTAACGGTTCGAGTCGTAGAACTTCTCGATAAACAACGTCCGCGCCTTTTCCAACTGGGGTGGGTTCCCCGGACGCAAACGCTGATAAATCCGCAGCAGAGCCTCTTCGTGACTGCTCGTGTTATCTTCGGCCAGCGAATTAAAGATCAGGGGGACCTTAGGCGCATCCATCACCTGCACGGAAGTGACTCCGCCGGTGCAAATCGTTTCCGCCGTGTTCTTGGTGATCTTGTGCCCAGCTTCGATGATGATCTCGCCGGCCCGATCGGTACCACTCGGGTAGACGACGTCATCGACGGCGATCTTGCCTTCAAGTTTTGCAGCCGTCCCGGAATCGACGATCTTGACTTCACTGGTTTTGTAGAACGCACTGAGCAAATCCGCATCCGAGGAAAGACTCGGATCCATCGCCCGCAACAGGGTCGTCGCGCTGAATTTACCGCTTTGATCGATCCGCACCGTCAGCGAATCCTTCTTGGTAACATTCACTTCGATCCACGAACCCCGTTCGGGAATCACGCGACAGGATGGCAATTTGCGATCGCTGGTGCCTTCTTGCTCGAGCACGAAATCGATACCCGGGCTCCGGTGCAACTGGCTGACGACCACTCGCTCGGCACCATTAATGATGAACTCGCCACCACCCATCATGATTGGCAAATCACCGAGGTAAACTTCCTCTTCGATCGGCTCTTCACGCTGCAGTCGCAGCCAAACTCGCAGCGGACGGCCGTAACTGAGCCGCAACTGACGGCACTCTTCCGGGGTGTAACGCGGCTTACCCAACTCATAACGCACGAAGTCGAGCTGGATATTGCCGTCGTAGCTCTGCACGGGGAAAATCTCCCGCAGAACCCCTTCGAGTCCCTTGTCATCACGCTTGTCCGAATCGGCATCCTCCTGCAGAAACGCCGCGTAAGACGCAGTCTGCAGCGCAGTCAGGTCGGGTAACTCGAAAGTCCCCAGGCCGGTTCCAAAATGACGACGGGTAGTAGGTTCAAGGCGACGCTTTGTCGTGGTAGCCATTCGCGAAAACGCTCCTTCAAGCCGGGAGGGTCAAGGCGTCGGAAAACGGACCGAATCGACCGCGCAAGCTCAGCGCAGCAGCCACCCAACGGATGACAGAAGTGAGACGGCAAGCGACCGCTGTGTGAGCGCACAAGCAGAGAAAGCCGGTTAGGATTCGGGGGATCAGAAGATCGCGTCAACGGTCCGATAAACGCACTCGGTAAATTTAACAGATTATTCCAGGGCAAGTAACCCCAGTTTTTTAAAATTGGCGCACAGTATGCATACGAAACCTCAATGATTCGAAAGCATCCCTGGCAAAAGCGATCTCCCCGCCTCCTGCGGTCCCGAAATACGTGGCAGAAAGCAAATATCTGCCTTTGTCTGGCGAATCAATTCGCCAGCATCAACGCCAAACAACTCCGACAACGTAGCAAGCTTCCGTTGGAAAGGCAATCCTCCCACCGACGAAAGTCGCGAAACACCGCGGACGATTGCCTCGCCAAACCAGAAGCCACCACCCGAAGGGCTCTGAGGCAATGGCTTAAACTTGACGAAATTCAGCCAAGCCCAGCAAACCTGGGCCCGACAAAATCAACCTGTGTCCCGCGGTGACGAAGTCAAAGCAGATCATGGCGAGTAATGGCGAACTGAGAGGGAAGCTCCCGCACGACACCCACGCGAACCATCCGCGGCGGGTGCACGTGCAACAAGCAAATCGAGAGAACTACTTGAGCTCTACCGACCCACCGGCTTCTTCGATTTCCTTCTTCATCTTCTCACCATCTTCCTTGCTGACACCTTCCTTCAGCTTGGCTGGCACGCCTTCGACCATCTTCTTGGCTTCCATCAGCGAAGCACCGGTCAAGTTCTTGACGACCTTGACGACACTCAACTTGGCATCACCGAACGAAGTCAGGACGACATCGAATTCGGTCTGCTCGACTTCGGCAGCAGCTTCTCCACCACCAACCGGACCGGCCATCATGACGGCGCCGCCAGCGGCAGCTTCGATGCCGTGGACGTCCTTCAAGTAGTCGCTCAGCTCCTTGGCTTGCTTGAGCGTCAGCTCGGCAATCTTGTCGCCCAAGTCTTTGGACAGGTCGCTAAATTCAACAGTTGCTACATCAGACATGTTACTATGCCCTTCTTTCGAAAAAAATTGCGGATGAACGGACTCGACCAGCCGCTGTACTTGGCGACTCACCAAGCCACGAATCTGATCAATTTCAACCTCCCTCGCACTCACCAACGGCCCATACGAGAGACGCTGAAACGGCGAGGTGTTCGATCTTAAAGCCAGTGCCCACCAGCGGGCCCCGGTCATTTGAAACTATTAAAAAGCGGCAGCGAATATCACGCAGCCTCTTCAGAGCCTTTCGACTTTTCTTCAATCTGGCTAGCCAACTTACCGCCAGGGCCAATCATCGCTGCCGACAACTGTGAGCCCGGGCCGAGCAACTGGCCTACCAACATGCCGATCTGCTCTTCACGAGTCGGCCACTTGCTGACTTCAACCAGCTTCTCAGCGCTCAACGACTCACCGTCAAGCACCCCGCCCTCCGCCTTGAACTTGGAAAACTTTCCCTTGTCCTTGTCGAGAGTGACAATTTCCTTGACCAGCGAGATGAAATCCTGGCCACCCCAGCAAACCGCCAGCGGGCCACTCGCACCTTCAAACGCAGGGAACAAACTAGTCCCCTCCGTCGCCCGCCGGGCCAACGAATTCTTGACGAGCATCATCTCGATGCCCTTCTGGCTGAGATCGCCACGCAGTTCGTTGGTGGTGTTGGCATCCATCCCCACATAGCTGACCAAAACCGCGTCAGCCACGTCACCCAATCGCTTCTGGATGTCCCGGGACACTAAATCTTTTACGTATTTACTCATGGCTCTATGCAACCACCCTGACGCTAGGGCTCATCGTACCGCAAAGGGCAACGCCCTTGACGTAAGTTCCACGAACAGCCGCCGGCTTGAGGCCAGTGACATAATTCAAAAAGGACTGCACATTTTCAACTAGCAAGGAGGCATCAAAACTCATCTTGCCCACGACCGCATGGACGTTACCGCCCTTGTCGTTACGGAACTCCACCTTGCCAGCCTTGTACTCTGAGACCACGCGCCCGACATCGGGCGTCACTGTCCCGGCCCTTGGACTGGGCATTAAACCCCGCGGGCCCAACACCCTGCCGAGCGGACCCACAATACCCATCATGTCAGGGGCAGCGATACAGACATCAAAGTCCGTCCAGCCATCACGAATCTTTTTCGCTAAATCTTCCTGGCCGACCATCTCAGCGCCCGCCTCCTCAGCAGCTTTGGCCGCGTCGCCCTTGGCGAACACCACCACCCGCTGAGTACGGCCGATGCCATGAGGCAAAATCACGCTGCCGCGGACAATCTGATCAGCCTGCGCTGGATCGATCCCCAAGCGGACGTGCACCTCAACCGTCTGGTCGAATTTCGTTGTGTTGAACTGCTTCAGCGCCGCAACCGCTTCCTCCAAAGGAACCGGCTGCGAGGGCTGCTTCGCCAACATCGCCTGAAAGCGCTTTGTTTGTTTTTTTACCATACTACTTGTTCGATACTCGCTTCGGGGTGGTTCCGCGAGACCAGCCTGTGACGCCCACGACGCCGCACCTGGAACTCTCCCACTGCAGCCGACTGCAAAATCGGGCCTGCTGTTTTGAATCGGACAGCTTGCCCAGTCAATGGCAAGCCGTGCCACAAGCCAAAAAATCCTCAACCCTCAACAATCAATCCCATGCTGCGGGCCGTGCCCTCAATCATTCGCGTCGCTTGGTCCAAACTCCGCGCGTTGAGGTCTTCCATTTTCTTTTGAGCGATTTCTTGGCATTGCGCCAAGGTCACCGTGCCCACCTTGGTCTTGTTCGGTACGCCCGATCCTTTGGCGATGCCGGCGGCTGCTTTCAATAGCGAAGCAGCCGGTGGGCTCTTCGTAATGAACTCGAAACTGCGATCGTTGTACACCGTCACCACGACCGGAATCGGCGTGCCGTTGTACTCGCGAGTCCGCTCATTGAAAGCCGACACGAACTGACCGAGGTTCACGCCGTACTTACCGAGCGACGTACCAACCGGCGGAGCGGGCGTCGCCTGCCCACCTGGGACTTGAAATTTTGCTTGTCCGACGACTTGCTTTGCCATACCTAATTCAACCTCCCGCCGCGGTCAATGACGGCCGGTTTGCCATAAATCGACAAACCCGCCTGCCGCGCACGGATAGAGGACAGGGTTCAATGAAGCGTCAGATGGTAGTAAGTACTGAGCTGGCCCGCTAGGGGCAATCCCAGGATTCTTGGGAAGATCCTGAAGAATTGCGGCTACCAATCTCGGTCGCCCGAGTAACCGCCTCCTCCGCCACCGCCACCGCCCCCACGATAGCCACCACCTCCTCCGCCACGATGGCCGCCACCGCCGCCGCCACGATGACCTCCGCCTCCCCCGCCACTCGCCTTCGGCTTGGCTTCGTTGACGTTAATGGTGCGGCCGTCTAACTGCGTTCCATTGAGCTGCTCGACGGCTTCCCTCGCCTCACCATCGTTTTTCATGCTGACAAACGCAAACCCTCGCGGCCGTCCCGATTCGCGATCCATGATCACCGCGACCTCTTCCACTTCGCCATACTCGCTGAAAGCCTCTCGCAGCGATTGCTCGGTTGTCGAGTAAGCAATATTCCCAACGTACAACTTCATGACTAACTCCCTGCACGCGGCCAATCGGATCAACCAGTGCCCACCGTAGGACCGCTGGCTACCCGCGCACCACCTGCGCCCTTCTTAAACCGCTGGAAAGTATAGCGAATGCGAATCTGTCAAGTGCAAAAAAAGGGGGTAAGTCGGCGAAATTTCATGCGAACCCGATTATCTCATCCCAAACTGCCACAGCGACTCCCGTTCTAATCCTGCCGACGACACCAACGAGCCAATACCAAAATCAACACGCCGCCAAGCACCGTCGAAGGGCCTTCGTAAAGCGTCCAGTACCAAGGCATCGCCGACCACGCGCCAATTACCAATTGCAACACGCCAAAGGCCATCGTCCCCCAGCCCAACGGTCGCACCACTGGACCAAATCGCTGGATATCACTGGCGATAATCAACAACAACACCCCCACGCAGCCATACAAAGCCGATAAATGACGCGCCAAATAAAATGCCAGCGGATGCTCCGGAAACGACTCCAGCCGTAACTCAGAGGTGATCGCCACAAACCACGACGAAGGCATCAAAGCGGCTGCGAACGCCAGCAACGTCACGCCACCCACCAAGCGAAAAAACCAAGCCAAATACTTAGCCCGCTCCGCCGCCCATAACGACTCCCATGTCTGCCGCTCACCTGACGCTGCCATCGACTCACTCCCCCCCACAGCTATTGCTGATGATCCGCTGAAGTTGAGCCCGCTGAAGTTGAGCCCGCTGAAGTTGAGCCC
>CAZHTX010000073.1:7883-9725 GCA_964535475.1 uncultured Pirellulaceae bacterium | reverse complement strand
CGCCGGTATCGGAACCACGCCCCGCTGCTGCATGTCAATCAACACCCAACGTGTGCTGGCTCTCGCCAAAACCGTTCGATCCGCCGGCCGGACTATCAAATATCGCCGCCGAACCGCATGCCGCGAGGTTTCACTGATCCAAGTTCGCACCACAATGGCGTCATCCGCCAAAGCGGCCGCCCGATAAGTAATGTCATGCTCACGGACGACCCAGCCATATCCATACTCCTGCTCCAATCGCTCTCCATCCCACCCCTGAATGGCAGCGTGCCGACTAGCCGCTCGCAACGTCCAAGCCAAATATCGCAAATTATGAACGTGTTGCTGAGCGTCAATCTCAGCCGCTTCGACCCGATGGGCTAAATCATAGTAGTCAAGCATGCGGGCTAAATCGGTGCTGGAGCGAAACGAAAAAGGAGACTAAGCAGACTGCGAGCTTATCGGTTGGTCAAGGAAGAACGCGTCAAAGTCCGTGCTGACTTCAGCCGTTCCCTCCAGATCATATTCGTCAGAGATCAAGCTGCCAATGTAGGCCTGAATCCGATTCGCTCCGCTCGGCTTGGCATGGTGCGAAGCAATTTCGCTGGCAAAGTTCAGCAAGTCATAAACCCGCGCGCGGCTGGGCAAAATCCGTTGCCGCTTGTCACTCAGCGCTTCAATGTTTGACAGCCCATAAAGCTCATTGAGGTTACCAGCGATCGTGTGCAACCGGCCCAACAGACCTTGGCAAGTCAACTCCTTGGCGACTTCCAGCTTCTCCAACAAGGCGGCCAACTGGACGCACTCCTGAACCGATGCCCAAGAACTTTGACTGGAGGCAAACCGCTGCCGCAAAGCCACGTACCCATCACCATTGTCAAACGACTCCAAAGCCCGCGTCAAACAATGGTCCATGTGCTTGCCAACCGGAATGTCACTGCGGAAGGCACGCGAATATCCCACCATGCCATTGCTGCAGACCAATCGCAACAACGACAAAAACAAACGCGGATGCCCATATCCATCGACCGGCGTCTCCAAACAAAAACGATCCCGAAATTGATCGCCGCCAATCGCAAACTCGCGACTGCCACCTCGCGGCGAATGACTGCTGTGAACCAAACCATCATGATAGTGCACATCCAAACCACCATAACGCTGCAACAAATCAATGACTTCCGAGTAATGAATCACGGGCCGCTGCGGACTGGTTACGGCTAATAATTCCCGCCACGGTACCCCCGGCTCAGCGTCCTGCAAATCATGCCGCTCGACCACGCAATAACGAAACGCGGCACCCTGGTTGACTTCGCCAATCCGACTAAACACCTCAGCTGGCGAGAAATAACGAAATACATTCTCCGCGATGCCAAAACGTGTGAAAAACGACCGCCAAAACCGCTTCGTCGCCCGCACCTGCTGCCCCTCGATTTCCAAGTCTTTCAAGACCACCTTGCCAGCACGCGAGCGCTCCACGCGTCGCACTCGCAAGTCGTCCACAGTGGCTATCCCATAGCGAAAACAAGGCGGTTGCGGCTGGGCAACTATGTCCCGCGTCATCCCTGTCGATTCCAGATTGTTCGCAGCAGCGACCATTGTCAGTCCCTTTCTAAAAGTTGAGGTGAATAAAAAAACGCGAAACAGTTTGCGAAGAGAACCGTGGCTAGCGCCAAAACGGCTAACTAAATCGTGGCTAGCGCTAACACGGCTAACTAAACCGTGGCTAGCGCCAACACGGCTAACTAAACCGTGGCTAGCGCCAAAACGGCTAACTAAACCGTGACTAGCGCTAACACGGCTAACTAAACCGTGGCTAGCGCTAACACGGCTAACTAAACCGTGGCTAGCGCCAACACGGCTAAC
>CAZHTX010000073.1:0-7783 GCA_964535475.1 uncultured Pirellulaceae bacterium | reverse complement strand
CTAACTAAACCGTGGCTAGCGCCAACACGGCTAACTAAACCGTGGCTAGCGCCAACACGGCTAACTAAACCGTGGCTAGCGCCAAAACGGCTAACGGGCGCAGAGTTCTACCCGCGCGAATACCAGGTTGCCCGCTGACGGTGGCGATGCACAGCGACCATCGCGGGCAACTCGGCCTGAGCGCTGGCAACCCGCCGGCGTGCAATCATTGTCAGTTCATCCAAGCGACGATTGGCATGGATGCTCCGCCAACCACTGTCTGTCCATAAATATTGCTCCGCCGGCATCGCCGTCCGCAGCATCGGATGTTTCGTATGTCGACATTGCACAATCTGCTTGTGCTCAATGTGAGGAACTTTGCGCAGCACTCGCCCAGCCATCTGAATCGTGCAGCCCTTGCCGCTCGGCCGACAAAAGACAGTTTTCAAATCGGGACAATCAAAGCCTTCGGTGAGTATCGCCATGTTGATCAGCACCGAAGTTCGCCCGGCGGCAAAATCTTCTAACTGACGATTGCGGTCGCTCGTTGCCGTGACAATCGCCGCGCTAACGCCAGCCGACCGCAACAACCCGGCTAACTCTTCACACTGCTCACGTCGATGGAAAAACACCAACGACTTGCCCCAACGTGCCGGCTCGTCTCGCAACAAACCGGCTATGAACTGCGGAGAATGATCGGGGACTGTGAAGTGATGGTACTGACTGAGGAATCCCTGCTCGATCAAGACCGCGATCCCCGCATCACGGATCACATGTTCAAAACAAAGCTTGACGCGATCACTGCGATAAGGCGTGGCGGATAACCCCAAAGTCCAACGCGGCCGAATCGTGCTGTGCAAATTGGCCATGCTGGTCGCCGCGTCATGCTGGGCCTCGTCGACAATCAACAGATCGACTGCCGGCGGCTCCTTGGTAAACATGCTGATCGGTACCAACTCGACTCCAAACCCGCGGCGGTGATTCTCGGCTGCCGCTTGGGTAAGCAGATTGCGTCGCATCGCCACCCAACCGACGCGTGCACCCGTCACCTGCTGCAGCAAAGCCGCAATCGCCAGCCCCATCACCGTCTTGCCACTCCCGGTGGGACTTTCGATCAACACGCTGGCTGCTCCCCGCGCCATTTCCGGATCAAAGTGCGGAGCCAACTCCCCCGCAGACACTCCCGACTGCTGCAATCCAGCGAACCGCCGAATCGCCGTTTCGATAATCCGCCGCTGGTAATCACGCGGCTGTAAATCACAACCCGCCAAGAAACCTTGCAGCCGCTGGGGTATCTCCCTGGCCAAGTCCAGCAACTCGGCCGACCCATCCAACTGTTGATCCCCAACGCTCTCCTTCGATCCCTTCGATCCCGTCGATGCCATCGCAGCACACTCCCTCGTGAATTAAATTCAAATACGTTTCCCTACACTTTCACTCCACCCCGTGACACGTTTGGTCACACTCGAGAGGAAAATTTCTTTTTTGGCAAAGTTTCGTCGACATTGACCCTCAAAGCTGCGGTTTTCCGCCGTCGCCTGCGGCTTTCCTCAGCCCGTTTTCCAGCCGGCCAAAAAGAAGTTGCTGCTACTCTAGGGTCTGGAAGTTGGCGGCAAGTCCGAATTGGACTTTGCAGCGAGTTTCCGCGAAGACTCCCCATTGGACTCTTGGGTGACGCCCCGCTGCCACTTTCCGAGACACCAAATTTGGCATACAAAGCTGCGTTCCCTGCCCCCTGAATAGCAGCCAAAGCAACGCAGCGGCTGCTCACTTAATTCCCCGAAGCCCTTACTTCAAAGCCACTTAAGCATGTCGCTGCACACCTTCACCAAAATCAGCAAAATCACCGCTGGCCTGCTGTCGCTGGCTGTCGCCCTGCTGTTGGCTGGCTGCTTTCCCGGGGCACCTGCTTTCGCCACAGTTGCCCCCCCGGCCGTAGCTGAGACGCCCGAGCCTGATAGCGACAAGCAGGCGACGATCCGCGTGGCCACGATCAACGCCTCGCTCTACCGCGACTCGGCAAACCAATTGACCGAAGAACTGGAAGCGGGGACGAGCCGTCAAGCTGGCCAGTTGGCCGCGTTGCTGCAAGTTGTTCGTCCCGATGTTGTGCTGATCAACGAGCTGGACTACCGAGCTGACCACCGCGCGGTGAAGAGTTTGATCAGCCAGTACTTGCGCGTCGCTCAATCCACCGCGGGAGGTTCTCTGCAGCCACTCGAGTACCCCTACTTTTTTTCCGGCCCCGTAAACACGGGAGTCGATTCCGAACTCGATTTGAATGCCGACGGGCGACTGGGCTCAGCCGATGACGCTTGGGGTTACGGACGCTATCCGGGACAGTACGGGATGGCCGTGCTGAGCCGCTTTCCAATTGATTTGGAGAGCGTGCGGAGCTTTCAAAAGTTCCCCTGGTCATCGCTGCCGCAAGCCACGCGACCCGTTGTTCCGGCGACTGGAAAACCTTTCCACGACGATGCAACTTGGCGCAAGCTGCGCTTATCGTCCAAGAGCCACTGGGATGTGCCGATCAAAATTAATGATTGGACATTGCACATCATGGCCAGCCATCCCACGCCACCCGCTTTCGATGGTCCCGAAAAAAGAAACGTCTGTCGCAACCACGACGAGATTCAATTCTGGGGCCATTACATCGATCCCCAAGCAGGCTTTGCCGCGCTCGTCGATGACAATGGTCGAGCGGGCGGGCTGGCGGAAAATGCCAATTTCGTGATTCTTGGCGACCTGAACTCGGATCCCCAAGACGGCTCGGGGATGGCCACCGCCATCAACGGTTTGTTGAATCATAAATACATCAAGGATCCCCGCCCGACGAGTCGCGGGGGACCGCTGGCAGCCCGCAACGCCGGCGGAGTGAATGCCAAGCATTTCGGCGATCCAGCCTTCGATACCAGCCAGTTCTCGGCAAAGAACGTGGGCAACCTCCGCGTTGATTATTGCCTCCCCAGTGCCAACCTTGAGATCAGCAAGAGCGAAGTCTTCTGGCCAGCACTCGACGAGAACGAAGCCCCGCTGGTGGAATTCACCGACCATCGCTTGGTGTGGATCGATGTCGTGTCTCCGCAACAATAAGCCAGCGGGCTCAATTGTCGGGCTGGCCTTCCTCACTGGAGACGGCGGCGATCGCCGCTTCGACGCTGTCGTGAATATCGAACAAGCGATTTAAATGTGTGATTCGCAACGCCTCGGCGACCGCCCCCTGTACATTTGCCAAGTGCAGCTCACCGCCGCGACGACGCAGCCTCGATTGTCCACGTATCAACATCCCCAGGCCTAAACTGGAAACATAGCCCAACTCATTCACATCAACCACGATCACTTGATGGCCGTCTTCCAAAACACTCTGCATGCACTCGAAAAAGTATTCACACGCGGCGCCGTCCAAATGCCCTCCCAGCGCCACGATGACGATGCCGTTTTCTAAAACGCGATGCGTGAATTGAATCATTGGGTTCCAATCGATAAAGAGATAGCCAAGGGGGGCGGAAAAGCTAATTAGGGTAACACCCCAATGAGCCATAAACAACTCTTTACCAATCAACAGCGATCTACCTCACCGTCAATCCGCACCCGCACGATGTTTGGCGATGAATCGGCGATCAATATAGTCTTTCAGCCACCAGCACCATCGAGCATGGGTGGCAAAGCCGCGATACTGCAAGATTGCTCGACAATCCCCCGTGTTCAGCAAGGACAGAAAATGGGACTGCGGCTGCCAAGCGGAAAGCGGTAGACCATGCTTTGTTCTCCGTAAGTTCTCCCACAGCACGGGGCCCTGACGAACCGCGTAGACACCCGCTTTTGGATGCGGAGCGGGTTGGCAAGTTCCCGCATCACCGACGACAAAAATCGCGGGGTCTTGCACGCTTTGCAAGTATTGATTTGTCAACAAGAAACCTCGCTCGTCACGTGCTAAATCCAACTGCTCAAACAGCCGCGGGGCCACGGCGCCGACTGCCCAAATGATCAAGTCCGCGGGCTGAAGTTGCCGCTCGCCACCCGCCTGCTCCGTGACAACTCCCTGCTGTTCGAGAGCGACCGCGGTACGTCCCAGCAACACGCGGTGCCCGCGCCGCGCCAAGATGCGCTCCGCGATCGCCGCGGCGCGGGGATTACCATCGCCGAGCAGACGCAAGTCACTCTGCACGACGGTCAGTTCATAGCGAGGCAAGCCGGTGGATGGCAGCGCGCGTTGCCGTGCCAGCCAAGCGGGCAAGCAGAGAGCGATCTCCACTCCACCCGCTCCTCCACCCACGATGACAATGCGTATTGGAAAGGCTTCCCCGCGGTCCCGCATCGCCGCGCTCACCGCTTGCTCCAGTCGCGACAAAAATGTTTGCATCGGTTTGATCGAAATGGACTCCTCGATGCCAGGCACCTCGGCCGGACGCGAACCGATCCCGATCGATAGCCAGTCATATGAAACTGGCTCGCGGTTCCGCAGCAACACTTGACGACGTTCTCGATCAAGACCAGTGGTCTCCGCCAAGATCAACTCCGCACCAACTTCCGCGCAGCGTGCCGACAAATCAATCTGCATTTCCTGACTGGTGTAATTTCCCGCCAAGGTGCCGGGCAACATTCCCGAGTAGGCTGCGGTCGGCTGGTTGGAAATGCAGGTCAACCTAATCCCGGCCAGCGGCCGACGTTGCCACTCGCGGAGCAAATGCAAGTGCGTATGCCCCACGCCCAGCAGAACCAAATCACGTGGCTGGCTCGGATTACTCATAACCTGCGGCTGGATTGGACGATGCTGACGGGGCCTGCGGTTCGCTATCTTCGCCGCGAATCTCAATATCGCTCGCGTCGGGGCCGGTAAAAAAAGTCTCGGGAGTGACCAACACCCCGTGCCGCGTCGTTTGATCGAGCTCCTGATAACGCAGTTGGATTAAGCTCAGCACGCGCTGGAAAATCTGCTCAACACGCTCGTCCACCAATTCCTTGGCAACCAGATTGAAATCAGCATCGGACGCACACTGAGTTCTCAGCACGGTCAATTCTTCAGCAACCCACTTGCGAAACAAGCTCAAAAAACGGGGATCGGTGGAAATTCGCACGTGATCGAACTCATGTCGCACCAATTGCTGGTCGTAAAATCCCTCTCCGGCAAACGCAATCGGCAGTAAAATTTCGTGTTTGATTTCGAATTCGAGCTGGTCAAACTGGGGACGCACGACCAACGTCCGCCGCCCTCCCGATCTGCCCACGGCTCGCCAACGAAAATTGATTTTGCTGTTATATTGCAGAGAATACCGCGTTTCTGCCTGAAATTTGCGACGCAATTGTCGAGCGTCGTAGAATACATAGTCGACTTTCCCCAAAGTGAGCAGCCGCTGCAGCGGTTCGGGCGGTTGCGGTAAGCTGGGGGTCGGCACGGTTTGAGTTGGCCAGGGTTCATTCCCCCCGCTGCCAGACCCGGCTGAGTCATCAGCTGCTGAATCATGACCAGGGGCAGCAGGCTCGCCCGCTGAAGAATTAGTACTGGGCGAGTCAGCGGCGGGGGGCTGCTGAGAACAGGCTTGACGGCACGCCAGCGGTCCAGCACCGAAGCAGGTAAGCAGACAAGCCAGCGTGCAGCCCAGCGGACCAGCACGATACACCCCAGCATGACACATCCCGGCACGATGAAATTTAGATCGCCTACACATATCGGAAGGTACCTTTGACCGATCCAATGAAGCCACTGCGAGTCGTCCCTGCGAACATGGAAGAGCTCATTTCCTCCGTTGATGATAGCCTATTGTCGGCTGCCTTAGTCACGGAGATTAACACGCGTACCCATTTAATTTTGTCGGATGTGATCGCGCTGCGACGCCATTTGCACCGCCACCCCGAAGCTTCTGAGCGAGAGTACGCCACCACGGACTATTTGGCTCGCTTGCTAACTTCGCTCGGTTTGCATCCCCAAGTCTGTGAATCGCGAACCGGTTTAACTTGCGACTTGGTCCATCGCCAGGTTGCCGGCAGCTCCGTACCACGACGTCTGGTGCTCCGTGGCGACATTGACGGGTTGCCAATCCCTGATGCCAAGGCGGTCGACTATCGCAGCACTTCCCCAGGCTTAATGCACGCCTGCGGTCATGACGCGCACCCGGCCATTCTGTATGGAACTCTGCGTCTCTTGGACTCACTCAAGCGGGACGGATTGCTGCCTTGGTCGATCGCGGTCCGCGGCGTTTTCCAACCAGCCGAAGAGGTTTCAACCGGGGCGATGGCGATGATTCACGCCCATGCGCTGCGCGAAGTGGACGCGGCGATAGCGCTGCATGTCGACCCGGGACGCCCCGTGGGTCGCATTGGATTACGAGTCGGCACGTTGACGGCCTCTTGCGACACCTTTCATTTAGTGTTTGAAGGGCGCGGCGGCCACGGAGCGCGCCCCCATCTCGCCGCCGACCCCATCGAAGCGGCGGCAACCTGGATCACGACGGCGCTGCGACGGATTCCCCGCTCAGCCGACCCGCACAACCCGGTGATTATCTCCGTGGGAAAATTTCACGCCGGACACGCTTCGAACGTAATCCCCGATTCCGCGGAAATCGAAGGCACCTTGAGGACGCTCTCGAAAAAAACCCGCACCGAGGCCTTGGCAACCTTGGAAGATATTAATGAATCGATTTCCAAACAGTCGGGCGTGAAGATCAAACTGCAGTTCCAACAATCATCTCCCCCGGTCGATAACGATGCCACCATTGTCCAATTGATCGCCGCCGCCGCCGAAGATGTGCTCGGTGACGATTGCCTCGATTGGATTGAAAACCCCAGCATGGGCAGTGAGGATTTCTCCTACTACCTCGATCACGTTCCCGGAGCCATGTATCGCTTGGGAGTTGCCGGGGATCAAGTGGGGCACGCCCCCCTGCACACACCCCACTTTGACATTGATGAAGAATCACTCGCCGTTGGTATTCGCGTGATGACAGCGGCAACATTAAGGTTTTTTGCACCCCAAGGTTAGGAGTTTCCTAATGTTTCGGTTCAACGGGCTTTCGACTTTCCTAGCAACCTGCTGGCTGCTTACGCAGTTTGTCAGCGGTTCACCTCAGGCCGCTGGTCAATCGCCAGCCAAGCCGGCCAATCAAACCGGTCCCCAGCCAGACACCGCCGCCGCTGAAAGGCAACTCCAAGCGGCTATCTTTGCCGGTGGCTGCTTTTGGTGCGTCGAGTCGGCGTTTGACAAAGTCGAAGGCGTGGTGGAAACCATTTCCGGCTACACCGGAGGCAAAACCCAAAACCCCACTTATGACGCCGTTTCTCAAGGACGCACCGGGCACTATGAAGCAGTGCGAATCGTCTACGACCCGCAGCAAACTAACTACGAAAAACTATTATATGTGTTCTGGCGAAACATCGATCCTTTCAACGCGCGAGGCCAGTTCTGTGATTCTGGCAGCCAATATCGAGCGGCAATCTTTGTCGATTCCGACGAACAGCGCCAGCAGGCTGAGGCCAGCATCCGCGACTTGGCAAAATACACCAAGCGAAAGATCGTCACGCAGATCTTACCAGCCGCCGAGTTCTATCCGGCAGAAGCCTATCATCAAGATTATCATATCAAACACCCCATTAAATATCGTTACTACCGCTCCAGTTGCGGACGCGACCAACGGCTGATCGCAATTTGGGGAGCCCAGGCCGGAGCGAGGCATTGAGTCTTGAGTCTTGAGACGCCTTTCAGGTACATCAGCCGTTGAGCGCCAGCTCACGGTTCCGCGGAACCGGACTTAAAACCTATCCGAAAACCATTAGCCGCTTTGGCGCTAGCCGCGGTTCTTTTGGGTTT
>CAZHTX010000072.1:14236-16429 GCA_964535475.1 uncultured Pirellulaceae bacterium | reverse complement strand
CAGCGACCAAATCGTAACTGGTCACGGTGCGTGGCATCGTGGCGGTTAGTCGCGGTTGGAGCCGCTCTGCCAGCTGGGCTGACCAATCATTGCTGGGGTGCAGGCGAGTGGCAGTGACTCCCCAGGCCCAGGCCTCCAGCCATCGTCCGCTGGCTTCGCAAATTTCACTAGTTCGCCGCATCGCCGCTTCGCTCTTGCCACGGGAGCGGAGGAGTTCGTCGAGCTGCTGGGTTAACTCGATAAGTAACTGAGCACGTGCGACAAACTTGTTCGCAAGCGGGTCATCCAACAAGGTCAGCACTTGTCCCAGTTGATAGCACGCGCGGCGGTGCTCGGGGCGCATCTGTAACGCCATGGCAAAGCAACCAGCGGCTCGCATGAGGTCACTTTGTCCCCGCGCGAGTAACCCGCGGGTGAACCAGACATCGGGGTGCAAGTCGGCCATGGGAGGCAGTTGCGAACGCCAGTTAGCGATCTGTTCTTCGCTGGCACTGATGATCACTTCACCCAGCATCGCTTGCGCGGGGATTTGATTTGGCTGGCGTTGCAGCACGCTCCTGAGAATTCGCGCCGCGTTTCGCTCGTCGCCTTGTTGGATAGCAACTTGGGCCTGTCCCATTTGCACCCAGACACTCTCGGGATTTTGGGATACGGCCAGTTGGATGAATTCAGGCTGTTCAATTGGCCGCTCTAAGTCGCCAAGTAATGCTAACGAGTCAAGTGACCACTGTTGGTGGCGAATCAAAGCCAGGTAGTGCGGCATGGCTTCCCAGCGTTGGCCGGTGACGGCAAACAGGAACGCCAAGCGGGTGTGGGCTTCGGCGTCCGCTGGTTCCCGCTCGACGACTCGCAGATATTGCTCGGCCGCTTCTTCTAACTTGCCGACGGAGCGATAGAGTTCCCCAAGATAGAAGCAGGCCCTCGTCCCTTCGCTGGTCTCCTTGCGAGCGACTGAGCGATAGTGGTTGACCGCGTCGTCGATCCGACCATCGCGACTGGCTGCTTCGCCGGCAAGCATGTTGGCTTGATCGGCCAAGGGGCTGTCATCGCTGATTTCTTTCGCCAATGTCTCCGCTGCGCGATACTTGCCTTGGCGAATGGCTTCCATGGCCTGATCAAGCCGCGCCGAGTCGGCTGCGGCGAGCATGGCCGCTGTGTCATCCGTTGACGTTTCTGGTTCCGTCACCGGCAACAGGAAGAAAGCGATCAAAGTGACTGCGGAAATACCTAATGCCAGGGTCAGCAGCAATCCCCAGCGACTTCCAGAAGCCGCTGTTTGTTCCTGATTCGGACGAGGTTTGGGTTTCATCCCGCAGAACTTTCGTGAGCCGTTTGTTGCAATGGCTGTTATAAGTCTTCAGAAAAACTTCTAACAGCCAACTCGCCAGATAGTGGTTTCCGCGCTCTGGCGAGCATGGCTATTAAAACGATTACCGAGTGTCGGCACTGCGCCGTCGTGAGACTGCTGGATGCTCAGTCCAACGCGAGGTCAATCGTGTTGTCCTCTTCGTTCACTGTCTTAATCAGCGGCGTCGAAGCAACCGAGGCGTATTTCTCAGGCAACAACGATCCAGCATCAGCGGCTGCTCCGCCACGCGGACCCGAGTGAGAAGGTGCGGCTGGACCGCCAGCTTGACCGGTGGGGTCGTGTGCTGGCTCGCTGGGACCGCCACCGCCCGGCGCTGATTTGCTGGCCAATACCTTGTACTCTCCTTTGACCGCGCCGTCGCCCGAATCATAAGTCGTCAACGTGTAGACACCTTGGGTGTCGGTGCGGGCAAACGCCGATGGATTTCCGTCGGCTGTTGGCGCGAATGTGACCGTGGCACCTGACACGGGAGCACCGCCCATGGTGACTTTTCCGGTGACCGGGAAAGTTCGCATTTGCTTTCCGCCGGTCGGTCCGCAGCCAATTACCGCGACGGCAACTAACGCAAGCGATAAACCGCATAGGTTTCTTGTCGTCATCATTATCCTACGCTCCTTAAGTTCTTTGGGTTGAGTATGTGTTCCAAGAAAAATTGAATAGCCATGCTTTTATAGTCAGTCGGAAGTCGCTTGCCGCGACTCCATTCGCATCATAGCAAAATCGAACACGTTGTGAGTTGAGTTCGCGCGCTTATTTAACGTAGAGCGGCGACCTTGGTGGAAAGCCCATTTGCCGGTTGCGGGCCCCATTTGCCGGTTGCAGGC
>CAZHTX010000072.1:0-14136 GCA_964535475.1 uncultured Pirellulaceae bacterium | reverse complement strand
GGCCCCATTTGCCGGTTGCAGGCACTGTTGGCTCGCTCGCCCTATGAAAAAACGGAGACCGCATCGTCGCCGACACGGTCTCCGTTCATATTAACTGTTCAACCAACCGTTATTGTTACGATCAGTTGAACGGGTTGTTCAATACTTCACCACCGCGAGCCGATCCCAGTGCACCCCAAACTCCATAAGGACTTTGAGCGTTGGGTTGGCCCGGCGCGTCGGGTGGCGGTAGCGAACGGTTGCCCGTGTCGATCGTCTCGGCGATGAACTTGACCGAACCGTCGCCCAACGCACAGTGGACACCACCGGGGTGACGACTGGTGGGCTCGTAAATCCCGTCTTCGCCATCCCAGCCACCTTGCGTGCAACTGGCCGTGTTCGGTCCAAGGACCGTGGTGCAGCCAGTGAATGCCGGTGCTCCATCAGGCCAGCGAAGACCCGACCAGAAGCCGAGGTCCGTGGTGATGTATCGCTTGCCAGGTCCGACTTGAGCAAAACACTCCAGCGGATTGTTATTGCGGAAGCCAGAGCCGATGTTGCGAACCGTGCCGCCATCGAGCACCAAAGTGCCGTTCTGTGCCAAAGTCCGTTCCGACATGGCAATCGTGTTGCTCAAACCGTCTTGAACGTCACGGAACCCCTTGTGAATCGACTGGCCAGTAAACATCCCGCGTAGACCACGCCCGCCACTGCCAGCCCACTGGTTGTGATCCCATGAGGAGTCACCGCGGCAGAACATGTAGTTCGACTTGCCAATACCGCCGGTTCGCGAGACGTCCGAAGGGCAATTGAAGGTCGGGATCTCAGTAGTGAACGGAACGTACCCGCCGTCCCAAGGTACCCGCGTGAACCCATCGGCAGAGATCTGGTTGTAAACGTTGCCTTGCTCAATGAAGGGCAACATGCCGACAAACCCGCTGTAACGTCGCGGGGCCAGGATTCCGCCCGGCTCAATCGTCAAGCCAGCGGGGAGCCTGCTGAAGGTGTCGTGATAGTTGTGAAGCGCCAAACCAAGTTGCTTCATGTTGTTGCCGCAAGACATGCGACGAGCTGCTTCTCGAGCAGCTTGGACGGCCGGCAATAACAAACCGACCAAAATTCCGATAATTGCGATGACAACCAGCAATTCCACGAGCGTGAAACCGCGAGGCTGGCCCAAAGTGCGATGCCTCATGAAAACCTCCAAGAAAAGTTAGGCAAAAAAACAAAAAAAGGAAAAGACCACTGAAATCGATAGCAATAAATTAATGAAAAAAACTGAACCGATCTCGTTGGATAGACCACTTGCTAGATCCAGCTAGCCGCGACACACCTGAACTGAGTGTGGTCAGTGTGCAGCCACTCTGAGGGTGACTTTTGGTGCCGCAGCAATGATCGGAAAACGCTCAACGAAAAGTAGGGTCGAGACTTTTCCCTTGCTGCGGTGTTATCGGTCAACCTAGTGTTAGAGTAGACTTCGATTCAAGCCAAATGTCAACATGTTTCGGCCGTATCGCAGCCTTCGATGGATGCTAGCGGGGAAAAATTCCCCGCTGTTCCAAGAAAAGCATTTTTCCACTCCGGAACAGGACCACTGCGGGGCTCGACCCCGAGCCCGCGGTTGTGAAGATCGCGGCAATTGCCGCGCCAACCGTAAGGAAGGGGCGTTGCGGCGAGGCTGAAAGAGAGCCGCAACCGCCGATAAATGCTCAAGTACGCAAGGAAATTCCGTTTTTAACGAATGTCTGGACGCCAGCGTTGCGCTAGCTGCGGTTGAAATTCAGCCCCACGATGGTGATCCGCTGTGGTCGCCGAACTCGCTCCGAGGTATTCAAATTGATTCCAGATCGCGGCCGCTGGACAGGCTAAATGACCGTCAGTTGCCTCAATTCGGCCCCCCCCGCCAAAATCGTCAGTGGTAAATCGTCTGCCCTACGAAAAAAAGTCAAAAAATTCACCCAGCCCACTCAGATGCGCAATCTGAGGCGGCATCCGTCCTGGATGTACGTTGGATAAAGGGGAGACCGCATCGTTGCCAATGCGGTCTCCGCCGATGTTAACTCATCAAGTAACTGCGCTGTTGGCAGTTAGTTGAAAGGATTGTTCAGCACTTCGCCACCGCGAGCCGATCCCAATGCACCCCAAACGCCATAAGGACTTTGGGCGTTGGGTTGACCAGGCGCGTCGGGTGGCGGCAGCGAACGGTTGCCAGTGTCGATCGTCTCGGCAACGAACTTGACCGACCCATCGCCCAAGGCACAGTGGACACCACCGGGGTGACGGCTGGTGGGCTCATAAATCCCATCTTCGCCGTCCCAGCCACCTTGCGTGCAGCTGGCCGTGTTGGGTCCAAGCACCGTGGTGCAGCCCGTGAAGGCGGGTGCGCCGTCGGGCCATCGACGGCCAGACCAAAAACCGAGGTCGGTGGTCACGTAACGCTTGCCGGGACCAACTTGACTGAAGCATTCCAGCGGATTGTTGTTGCGGAAGCCTGAGCCGATGTTGCGAACTGTGCCGCCATCGAGCACCAAAGTGCCGTTCTGGGCAATCGTGCGTTCCGACATGGCAATCGTGTTGCTCAAGCCGTCTTGAACATCACGGAATCCCTTGTGGATCGACTGGCCCGTGAACATGCCCCGTAAACCACGACCGCCGTTGCCAGCCCATTGGTTGTGATCCCAAGAGGAGTCACCGCGGCAGAACATGTAGTTCGCCTTGCCAATACCGCCAGTGCGTGACACATCGCTGGGGCAATTAAACGTCGGGATTTCGGTCGTGAAGGGGACGTAACCGCCATTCCAAGGGACCACCGTAAATCCATCGGCCGAAATCTGGTTGTAGACGTTGCCCTGCTCAATAAAGGGCAACATGCCAACGAAGCCACTGTATCGACGAGGGGCGAGAATCCCGCCCGGTTCGATGGTCAGACCGGTCGGGAGTCTGTTGAACGTGTCGTGATAGTTGTGAAGCGCCAGGCCGAGTTGCTTCATGTTGTTGCCGCAAGACATGCGGCGAGCCGCTTCGCGAGCAGCTTGTACGGCCGGCAATAATAAACCGACCAAAATTCCGATGATTGCGATGACCACCAGCAGTTCCACAAGCGTGAAACCGCGAGGTTGGCCCAGTGTGCGATGCCTCATGAAAATCTCCCAAGAAAAGTTAGGCAAAAACAAATAGGAAAAGATCGTTGAAATCGGCCGCCATGAATCATTGATGAAAAAGCGAACTGATCTCGTCGGAGGTCGCCCCCCGAACGCCTAGCTTGAAGTCACGCAACAACTGGTCGAACAAAGACTTAAGGAAGATTGACGGAACAAATCAGCTACTGCGGTGTTGAAGCACCCGGCGCGGCTCGAATTAAATCCCATTTGAAAGGGAAAGTCAAGAGTTTTTGGTGCTATGGAAGCCTTCGTAGCAAGCTAGCGGGATAAATCGCCCCGCTGCTCAACGAAGAGTGCTTTCCCATCCCCAATGAAGGGTCGTTGTTCTGGGGCTCCTCCTGGCCAGTGAATTCGAATTTCAGTGATCGCTTGATCAGATGCGATCACAAGTTGCTGGGCTGAGGCCGAAAGAAAACTGCCACCGCCAACGATTTCTCGCGTACTCATGGAAATGCCGTTTTTATCGAGTAATTCCACGCGGACCCCGATGCCGCTGCGGTTGGAACTTCGCCCCACGAAGCGACATATCGTGCTTTGCTCGACCCCAGCGGCGAGTTCTGTTTGGTTCCAAAGCACCACCGCAGGCTCCAAAAGATGAGAGATTGCAAGGTCCATTCGGCCGTCCCCGTCCAAATCGCCAGCGGCAACTCCTCTGCCCTTCCAGAAATTTTGAAAAAATTCGCCCGACCCATCGGAAATATCTTGAAAATGTCCCTTTCCCTTGTTGATAAAGAGTTGCGCTGGCATCGCGAAGGGTTCGGGATGCTTCAGCCAATGCCGGTCTTCCACGTGCCCGTTGCTGACGAATAGGTCCACCCGGCCGTCACCGTCGAAGTCTTCCAAGACGGTTCCCCAGCCGAGCACTTGACGACTGGGACCAGCCAGTCCGCTGCGTCGGGTGACATCATCAAACCGCAAATCGCCCATGTTGCGGTAAACCGTGTTAGAGTCACTGTAAAAGTGAGTCAGGATGAGATCGCTGTAGCCATCGCCGTCGATGTCTCCGTGGGCGACTCCCATGCTGGCTTGCGCGTATCCCGATCGGCTCAGCGCCACGCCGCTCGTTAGCCCCCGGTCGCTGTAGCGGGGGGTAAAGTTGGTCGCCGTGGTCTCGTCGGCTGGTCGCTCGGCGGCCACCAGCAGCCCATTGGCTTGGCCGTCGTTGGCGACGAAGATTTCTGGCAAACCACGTTTGTCAAAGTTGGCGATCACCACGCCAAGCGCTTTATTTTCCAGGCCTCGCAAGCCGGCCGCTTCGCTCTGGTCAAGGAAGCCCCCCTGGCCGTCATTGATCAACAGCACGTCATCGACGCCAGCATATTTCGACGGCGGACATTGTGTGTAGCCGCTGGGAGAGTCGCCCGCCGGGCAGAGCAGGGGATTGTCCAGCGAATCGGCGAGGTAGTTTGCCACGTACAGATCGAGGTGGCCATCCAGGTTAACGTCGGCAAAGGCGCAACTGGTGCTCCAGCTGCTGACATTCACTCCGGCTCTCTCGGTGACGTCGCTGAAGGTACCGTCGCCATTGTTGCGCCACAGCTGATTGTTACCAAATGTCGTGATGTAAAGGTCATCAAACCCGTCGCCGTCGTAATCTCCCACCGCGCAGCCTTGCCCCAATTCCGTTTGCGCAATCCGACTCTGCGAGGTGATGTCGGCAAATCGCATGGCTCCCAAGTTGCGAAACAGTCTGCCGCCAGTTTGCGCGTCGCTGGCAGCTGCTGCCGCGGTGGTTTCTGCCGACGTCGCCGGCTGGAGGGGATTTGTGCTCGCCGGAACAGGTAAAGGTGCCTCGCCTCCGTCCGCAGGCACGGGGAGTTGGCAGCCGTCGGTGAACATCAGATCGAGCAAGCCGTCCCCGTCGATATCGATCATGGCTACGCCCCCGCCGGTCGATTCAAAGATCCGGCAGTGGCCGCGAATATCTTCGTAGCGGCGAAAGTCGAGCCCCCGCTCGGCTCCCACAATTCCAAACGAGATCGGGCTGAGGGGGGCGGCTGGTTGGCTGGTGGCTGGTTGGCTGGCGGCCCCCGCTGCTGATTGGCCCGCTGCTGATTGGCCCGCTGCTATTTTGTCCGGCTTTAAGTGCGGCTTATTTGGCTCGGGCTCGAGGGGTGAACTCGCGGCGGCCGCCGGTTCGAGTCTCGGCTCGGCGGGCGGATTCGCATCGCGTCGGCAACCAAGTTGCAGCGCAAGCAAGCTCAGCGCGATCAGGGCGGGCGCGATCACGCTGGGCGCAAAGGCGTCCCAAGCGGCCGCCCGATAACCGCGGTTTGGTTGTGAGCTATCGCTCACGATCTGACTTCTGCGCATCACCGCTCCCCAGGGTAAATTGCTCGCTAGAACTACTGCATCTTACTGCTGCACCGCCGCCTGTTGTTCGCGTAAAGCCTTCGCGTGCACGGCGAACATCTCCGCGGCGGGGGCAAATTCAATCTGCTGGCACTTTTCAACGAGTTCATCGAGCGCCTTGATCGTGTCGCCTTGGACATTGGTGAGGTTGACGCGAATTTCGGCCAGCGTGGCGGCGCGTTGCAAAGCGGCTTGTTGCCGCTCTTTGTCTCCGACTCGTCCCCAAGCGGCCGCCAGGGCCATTTGGGCGGGCGGATTTGTGGGATCGCGGGCTAGCAGATTCTGGAAATGATTGATCGCATCTTGGTGTCGGTCGGCCAGCACGGCCGCTTCGCCCCGCATTCGTGTCAGCAACCAGGGCTCGCTATCTTGGTAGCTGGGAAGTTCCGCGGCCAGTTGTTCAAATGGCTCGATTTCGTTGGCTTCCCAATAGGCTTCCAGCAAGCCAGCCAGCACGGCTCGATTCTCCGGTTCCTCGGTTTGCAAAGTTTGCCACATGGCGATCGCTTCGTCGTAGGCACCCTCCAGCGTTAGATAGCGGGCACGGGCGATCCGCAGTTTGACGCTGGTGGGGTCTTCCCGCAGCGCGGCTTGAATCGTTTCCCGCCCGGTGGTCGAGTTGAGAATCAGCAAGTTGGGAAAGAAAAGGTGTTTGCTGTCGCGAATGTCAGCCAATCCGGCGCGATGGACCTCGATCAACAGATCGGCTCGTTCCTCCAAGCGAATTTCCAGTGACAGGAGGTATTCCAGTCGCTTGAACGCATCCAACAGGTGCGGCAGATTAACTGTCTCGGACTGCTTCATCACTTGCCAGTACTCTCGCAAGTTACGTTCGGCTGCTGCCAAGCGATGCAGTTGAATCAGCGCCGCGCCAGCTTGCAGCCGAGCCGGCAATCCATACTTGGGGTGGCTGGTGGGGATCGCGTCAAACCAGTGGACCGCCTCGTCCAATTGCTCTTCGTTGACCGCCAGCTCACCGGCCATCGAGTAGGTGTCGAGGCGGTCGGGTTCCTGTCCTGGATAGAAATTGCGGAACATCCGCGCAGCCCGATCGTACTGTGCTTGCGTAACGCCCGCGGGTAAACCACCAGCCGCCCCCGCAGAGCCCGTCCCCGCCGCTTCGCCGTCCTCATTATCTCGGCTGGAAACGGTTTTCGTATCACCGCCCGAGTTGGCGCCCGAGTCGCCACCAAGCAAGTCGGGGCGAGCCAGCGCGAGCCAACTGCCACCGCTGACGAGCACCAACACGCCTAAACTTGCGATTACTTTCCAACCCGCCATGCGTTTCACCTTCACTGATTTTCCGCCAATGTCATCGGTGTGAAATCAACTTGCCTCATCACCGAGGTTCCTTCCAGCATAGCAGCCGGCACCGCAGAGAAAAGCAAACAGCCCGGCGAACGGGTTTGACAACGTGCTCTGCCGCCCCTGATTCGTTGCGAGCCCGCTTTTATTGATTGCGGGCCCGCCAGACGGTTCCGTGGGGATATTCGTAATCGGCAAGCGACTGGTCGGTCATCGTGATGCTGTAACCGGGCATCGTGGGCAAGCGGTAGCGAGCCTGTTCGACTCGCAAGTGATCGACAAAGTGTTCGTGCAAGTGATCGGAAAATTCGACCACGACGTTTTCCAGCGAGGGTGAGATGGCGATGTAGTTGAACGCCGACAGGTGTTGCACGTAATTACAGAGGCCGACTCCTCCGGCGTGCGGGCAGACGGGAACTTGGAATTTTGCCGCCAGCAGCATGATCGCCAGCAACTCGTTAACACCTCCCACTCGGCAAGAGTCGATCTGACAAAAATGCATCGCTTCGGCTTGCATAAATTGCTTGAACAAAATCCGATTGGCAATGCATTCTCCCGTGGCCACTTTGATGGGGGCAATCGCTTGGGCGATCCGCGCATGTCCCAGCACATCATCGGGTGAAGTAGGTTCCTCGATCCAGACGGGATTAAATTGCTTGAGCACATCCATCTGGCGAATCGCTTCGTCGACGTCCCAGACTTGGTTGGCATCCATCATTAGATGACAGTCATCACCGATCTCGTCGCGGATGATGCGGGCGCGATGCAGATCGTCCTCCAGGTCCGCCCCAACTTTCATTTTGAACCACTGAAAGCCTTCGCGAAGATACTTTTGGCACAGTTCCCGCCGATAGTCGTCGGGATAGCCCATCCAGCCCGCGCTCGATGTGTAACTGGGCAAACCAATTTCCAGCAGCTCCGCCTCACGGTGGCTCTTGGTCGCTTCGTTGTCGCGCAAGATCTCCAGCGCTTCCTCGGGTCGTAGGGCGTCGGTGATGTGATGAAAATCAATCGAGCGAACGATTTGCTCGGGGGACATGTCGGCCAGCAGCTTCCAAACCGGCTTGCCCTGTTGTTTGGCATAGAGATCCCAAATCGCGTTGATAATCGCCGCCACCGACATGTGAATCAGCCCCCGCTCGGGGCCCAGCCAGCGGAGCTGGGAATCGTTGCAGATCTCTCGCCAGTAGACGCCAAAATTATCGGTGATCTCTTCCAGGTCGCGACCTTCGACGAATTTTTTTAACGTCTCGATCACGGCAACGCACAATTCGGTGCCGCGTCCCAGCGTGAAAGTGATCCCATGCCCCTCCAGCCCGGCCACGTCCGTCTCCAGCGCGACATACGCGCACGAGTAATCGGGGTCCTTGTGAATGGCATCGGAGCCGTGCAGTTGGTCGGAAGTGGGAAAGCGAATGTCGCGGACCGTTAATCGTTCAATGCGTGTCATCGGTGCGGAATAGCTGTGGGGGAGGGGACTACGGCGCTCAGAGTATCTGGAATCTGCCGATTGTCGCCCGAGACCTGCCGCATCCGCAAGTATGCCTTCGACCCTCTACGAGTAATAAGACCCCAACGAGCCAGCACAGGCTTGCCAGCTTCACTCAGCACCGCTGCCCGCCGTCGGGTTGGTCATCCGATAAACCACGATCGCTGCATCGTCTCCTGCGGGCTCATCTGGTGCTAACTCGTCGTTGGTTCCCCGCACGCGCGTGAAGTCAATGTGCCCAATTTGCCGTGATTCACCCCAGTCCAGCGGGAATCGCCTCAGATCTACCACGATCCATCTCACTCCTTCGTGCCACAAACGATTTGCAACTCCAGCGGTAACACCAGTTTTCCAAATCGTGTCGCGGAGCTGGAAGTAGACCTGGGGAAAGAAGCCCGAGTAGCCATTGACCAACGGGACGCCATGGTCGCCGGAGAGCAACATCCAGTCGGTGGTGATCTCGAAATCTCCCACGTGGTCGCCGGCGGCCATTGGCAAGCAGAGTGCTCCCACGCGTTCGGCGGGATGCTGTTGCTGATAGATTTCGTGTTCTTTGGCAAGCTGCTCAATCCAGGTTTGTTGATCCGCGAATTGGGCCGTGGCATGCGTCACCACTCCCAAGCCAATGCGGGGAGGCCAGGGGTCCAACGCTGCCCACAGCCCACAAACAACCAGCCCAAAGATCGCCAGACCATGATAGATCGATCGTCGTGGGAATGTTTGGCGGCTGGCGGTCAGCCGATCGAGCCCCATGTCGATTGCTTGAGCGGCCAGCAGGACGCTGCCGATCTGCACGAAGTAAGCAAAGCGAAAGACGTTGCGAACTTGCGCGAACCCCGGCACGTACTCGGCAATGAACCACCAAGGCTCCCAACCAAAAATGTTTAGCCGAGCCCCCAGCGATAGCACTAAAGCGGCTGTGCCCACGCTGCCAATCACCAGCGTCCATCGCCGCCGCGGTGTGATCCACAATCCGCCGATCAGCCCGATCGCGGCTAATCCTAGTTTTGCCCAGCCTGGCGAAAGATACCATCCGGTCCTCGCCCAGTCGCTGCCCCATTTCATATAGGAACGTCCGTAAACGGCAAAGTAATCGCCCAGTGGCAATGAAAGTTGCCGGATCGTGGACTCAGGCCGCGAGACGTTATCGGCCGGCATCGCTCGCAAATGATAAACCAGCGAACCGCACAGCAGCCCAACAACCACTGCCGAAACACCGAGCATCCAGCCGCCGCGATAGATTTGCAGCGTCGCCTTTCGCTCCGTGAAAGTAGTCTGCTGGCGGGAAGTAGTCTCCGGGCGCGAGCGAAAGATGCCACCAAAACGCCGCACGATGCTTAAGCCAGTCACAAGTGAGTTCGCGGCACTTGAATCCTCTTTAAATAATTGCGGAGCGCTCAGCAAGACAACGGCCAACACGGGAATCGTGATCACTAGCAATAGTGCCAGAAACAGTCCGTGATGTGCGCAGAGCATCATCGAAATTGAAAAGGCCAGCCCCAGCGATACGCCGCGACCAACTAGCGACCTCCAATTTACTTTTTGTTTGCTGTCGATGGTTAACATGACTTGATAGAACGCGGTCCAGGTCCACAGCAGGCCCCAGATCGGTACCAATTGCTGGACACCTATTTGCCAATGCGCGATCGGCAGCAACACCATCGCGACGCCGCCGCCCATCGCCACGGCGGGTCGCATGCCGGCGACCAGCAGCGTCCAGCGCCCCAGCATGCCGTTGAGAATCAGGGAGATGATTAAATAAAGGTTCGCCGCCAGGAACACCGAGCCGCCAAACCACATCACCGGGGCCATCAGCATCAACAATGGCTGGGGTTCTGAGAGTGCCAGCGTATTTGTTGCTGGAAAAAAAATCGGCGCGTCCCAGTAATGCTCTAGTCCATGGTCCAAGCGGTCGACGTTCCACCACAGGGTCCAAGCGTTGAACAGCGGTACGGTCCGTGCCACTTCAGTGCCCACGACCAATCGCGAGTCGAGTTGGCTGGCGAGCGGCCAAGTGCTGATGATTGCCAGCAAGGTATATAAGATCAAACTGACTACGTTGGCTGGCCAGCCATGGTCGCCAGTTTGGGGTTTTCCCACCGCTGAATTATCTGCCGTCATCATTTTCGCTTTTTCGCCACCAGCCGTTAGTTCAGGTTTTGGGCGGTTTATTTATGTGTACAATATAGTGGTTTTAGTGTTGCTAAGAATTCGCCCCTTCAGTTCCTCCTGTTGCTAGCTCGCCATGCTTTGTGTTTGCAATTCAACACGACGCCCAACCGCGGTTGCCTGGTCGCCGAAGCTGCCGCGTATCGTCGTCGCGTTCATCGTCTTGAGCGGAATCTGCACTCGGTTACCAGCAGACGATGGGATCGATTTTAACCGGGATATCCGTCCGCTGCTGTCCGACCGCTGTTTTGCCTGCCACGGTCCCGACGCTGAGCACCGTAAAGCAGATTTTCGCATTGATGATCCTGCTGCGGCGACCGATTGGGCAATCGTTCCCGGTGACGCGGCGGCCAGCGAAGTCATTGCCCGCATCACCAGCGACGATGCCGATCTGGTCATGCCCCCGCCAGAGCTGAATAAACCGCTCACTGAGCAAGAAATTGACTTGCTGACCCGCTGGGTGGATGCCGGTGCTGAGTATGCCCCGCACTGGGCCTATGTCGATCCCGTTTGGCAATCACCACCGCCCGTGACAAACACGGATTGGGTAAAGAATAACCTCGATCCCTTCGTCTTGTCACGTCTCGCAGCCGAAGGCCTGCAACCTTCTCCACCCGCCACGCCGGCCGAGTTGGTGCGTCGCTTGGCTTTCGATCTGACGGGTCTCCCCCCCACGCCGGAGATGGTTCGCGCTTTTGTCGCCGACCCCAGTGATCAAGCTTATGAAGCCTTGGTGGATCAATTGCTCTCCAGTGAGCGTTATGGTGAGCGGTTGGCCGTGGTGTGGCTCGACCTCGTTCGTTATGCGGACACGGTGGGCTATCACGGCGATCAAGACCACTCCATTGCACCTTATCGCGACTGGGTGATCGATGCGCTGAATCAAAACATGCCTTTTGATCAATTTACCCGCGAGCAACTCGCCGGTGACTTGCTGCCGAGTCCGACAATCGACCAACAGATTGCCACCGGTTACAACCGCCTGCTGCAGACGTCCCATGAAGGGGGCGTGCAACCGAAAGAATATTTGGCAATCTACTCAGCCGATCGCGTCCGCAACGTGTCGGAAGTCTGGCTCGGTGGCACTTTGGGGTGCGCGCAATGTCATGATCACAAATATGATCCCTTTTCGGCCAAAGACTTTTATGCAATGGCCGCCTTCTTTGCTGATATTGATGAAGCAAGGCATTTTAAAGAAGGGTCGAACGCGTTGCCCACCAAACGGCCTCCTGAGATTGAGGTGTTACGGCCCAGTCAACGCCGACGGTTGGCGGAACTCGAAGCACAGCTTGCTGATGCTTTGCAGCAGCAGCAAACCGAACAACAAATTGCTGAGATCAAGGAATCTATTCAAGAGATCCGTGACTCGGCTCGATCAACCATGGTCACGAGAAGTGTCGAGCCACGGCCCATTCGGTTGTTGCCGCGAGGCAATTGGCTGGACGATTCAGGCCCCTTGATGGATCCTCAAGTTCCGGAGTTTTTCGGGCGAAAACTATCGACCGATGTGCGGCCGACTCGTCTCGACTTGGCGAATTGGTTGATCGACGTGGAGCGGGGTGTCGGTGGCTTAACCGCTCGCGTAATGGCGAACCGCCTGTGGGCCATGTTGATGGGTTCAGGCATCAGTCCCTCTTTGGGTGATTTTGGGGGCCAAGGACAACCGCCATCCCATCCCCAGTTGTTAGATAATTTGGCCGTCGAGTTTTATCGCAATGATTGGGACTTTAAACATCTCATTCGCTTGATTGTGCTTAGTCAGACGTATCGTCAAAGTTCTCATTGTGAACAAGAGTTGCGTTCGCTTGACCCGAATAACAGCCTGTTTGCCCGTCAGCATCGCAATCGCTTGCCCGCAGAAATGATCCGTGATAATGCATTGGCGGTCGGCAATCTGCTGGTGCTGACGGCAGGTGGAGTTAGCGCTCGGCCTTACCAACCGGCTGGTTATTATCGACACTTGAATTTTCCTCCGCGATCTTATCAATCTGATCAAAATGCCAATCAATATCGCCGCGGTGTGTTTGTGCATTGGCAACGTCAGTTCTTGCATCCCATGTTGCGGGCTTTCGATGCTCCGTCTCGCGAGGAATGTACTGCCCAGCGTGCTCGGTCAAATACGCCGCTTGCCGCGCTGGTGCTGCTTAATGATCCCACGTTTGTCGAAGCGGCCCGCGGTTTGGCTTGGCGGCTACTCAGTGACGACAAGTTGGCTTCTGATGAACAGCGGCTTGAGCAAGCGATGATGTTGGCCGTGTCCCGCACGCCGGATGCATTTGAGCAGCGAACGTTGTTGCAGTCACTCGAGTATCATCGTCAGCAATTTGCCGACGATCCCGAGCGAGCGGAACAGTTGCTCAGTGTTGGACTGGCCGCTGACACCCGCGCTGTGGAGACGGCGTCATTTGACAAGATTGAACTAGCCGCCTGGAGCGAGCTGTCCCGGACTATTTTGAATCTCAGTGAAGGTATCGTGAGACCATGACACCCTCTGCGCACCATCTATCGAACCTAGCTTTATCAAACCTGGCTTCCCGCCGCACGTTTCTGAATCGCACCGGCGTTGGTGTCGGTGCGGCGGCGTTGTCTTCGATGTTTGCCAATCAGCTGGCCGCTAACCCCATGGCGGAGGCGGGCTTGCCAGGTATGGCGGGCGGGGTGCCGCATCATGCGCCGCGGGCAAAACGAGTGATTTTTTTGTGCATGGCTGGAGGCCCTTCGCAGCTGGAGACGTTTGATTACAAACCAAAGTTGGCTGAGCTCGATGGTCAGCCGATGCCCGAGTCGTACACGGCCGGCCAGCCGATCGCCCAGCTGCAAGGCTCTGCGCTAAAATGCTTGGGGCCGCTGACTAAGTTTAATCGCTACGGCGAATCTGGTATGGAGATCAGCGATTATCTGCCTTGGCAATCCAAGTTGGCGGACGACATTTGCGTCGTGCGGTCGATGGTGACCGAGCAAATCAATCACGATCCGGCACACACCTTTATGAATACGGGGACGGCGATCAGCGGTCGTCCCAGCATGGGATCGTGGGTGACTTATGGACTTGGTTCGGAGAGCGACAATCTGCCCGGCTTCGTAGTCTTGACCAGCGTCGGTGGTCGGAATCCCCAGCCGATTGCTTCTCGTCAGTGGTCTGCCGGTTTTCTCCCAGGACGTTATCAAGGTGTTGAATTTAACAGCAGCGGTGATCCGGTCCAGTATGTCAGTTATCCACCCGGTGTTTCCGCTGGATCGCAAGGGCATGTGGTCGACACACTGGGGTCGCTCAACCGACATCGCAACGGCACCCTCGGCGATCCCGAAGTGAACACGCGGATTGCCGCCTATGAATTGGCGTTCCGCATGCAGACGTCGGTCCCCGAGTTAGTGGATATGTCGGACGAGCCGGCGCACGTGTTGGAGATGTATGGTGCGACGCCCGGCGACGGTTCGTTTGCCTCGAATTGCCTGCTTGCCCGACGGTTGGCCGAACGTGGGGTGCGATTCATTCAACTCTATCATCGTGGTTGGGATCACCACGGTGGGCTGGCGAAGTATATGGATATTTGTTGCGGGCTAACTGATCGGGCGACTTGGGCATTGATTGCTGATCTGAAGCAACGCGATATGCTCAAAGACACCTTAGTGATTTGGGGTGGCGAGTTTGGCCGCACACCGATGTTCCAAGGTAAAGGG
>CAZHTX010000071.1:0-16455 GCA_964535475.1 uncultured Pirellulaceae bacterium | reverse complement strand
CCCAAGTACCCGATGCTACTTCCAGAGCATAAAGTGGGTGTGTCGCCGTTTGATCAGGGGATGCGACTTGGTTCGATGATGGAATTTGCTGGTTATGACACCTCGATCCCTGATCATCGCATCCAACAGTTGCGGGATTCTGCGCGTCCCTATCTCGTCGCATCGGTGGATGGGCCAGCGGAGTCGAAATGGTACGGATGGCGACCGATGACCTGGGACAGCTTGCCCATCATCGGGCCTCTGCCCGAGTTTCCCAATGGTTATCTGGCCGCTGGCCACAACATGCTGGGGTTGAGTCTAGCACCCGCCACCGGGCGTATGATTGCCGAAATGATTACGGGGGAAAAAGTTCACCTCGATCCCGCGCCTTATTCACCAAAGCGATTCTAGGGAGGCAGTTCTCATCGTTCGCCCCGCACGCGGAGGCGATTGGCAGCGGCGCATCGATTGCCGCCGGGCTTGTCCCGGACGGGATAACAACTGGAAGCTATCAGGTCGAGCCCCTGAAAACCGACTCTTTTGCGGCCGCGATTCGCCTTAGGCGAATCGCGGCCGCAAAAGAGAATCTGTATTAGCAAGAGCACGAGCACGATGAAAGTTGGCCGGAACTCCCAGCAACTTGTCAGTGCACTATGATGTAAATATACGCACGTCGACTTGCTCGCCAACCAAACGGATTGTGAAACGATGAAGAAAAAAATGGTGTGGTTCTGCCTAACTGCCGGCTTTGCCCTCGTCGGTGTGGTTGTTTTTTCCGTCTCCGCGCGAGCGGAATACGAATCGGCCGAGTACAAAGTGCTCGAATCGGATGGCAGGATCGAGATCAGGGAGTACCCCGACCTGATGTTGGCCTCCACGGAAGCCGCCTTTAACGCTCAGGGGAACGACGGCAGTTTCTCTCGGCTTTTCCGTTATATCAGCGGAGCCAATGAACAAAAACAAAAGATTGCGATGACGACCCCCGTCTTCATGGAAGGCCAAAGCGACGCATCGAAAGGCAAAATGGGCTTTGTCGTTCCCAAAGAGGTTGCCGCCTCGGGAATTCCAGCACCCAAGGGAGCCGAGGTCGAAATTCGCAAACGCGAAGGCGGCCGCTTTGCGGTGATCCGCTTCAACGGAAAATTGTCTCCCAAGTTGGCGCAAAGCCAAGAGGAAAAACTGCGAGAATGGATGACGACGAAGGGCATCGAAGGAGTGGGGGCTGCGGAATCCGCTGGCTATGACGCGCCTTATATCCCAGGGTTTTTTCGCCGCAACGAAGTGCTCATTCGTATCCAGCCAGCACCGACGCCTGAGTCCGCGAAGCCCGCCAATGGGAACATTTCCGCCGCTGACGACGCGTCCAAAGATGGCAAGCAGTAATGGAAACGAGCTCACAAAGTAACTGGGCGGTCGAAGTCTTCTTCGATGGCGATTGTCCGCTCTGTGCGAAGGAGATTCGGATGCTGCGTTGGCTGGATCGACGGCAGCGGATTCGATTTACTGACATCGCCGCCGAAGGTTTCGAACCGAACGCGTATCAGAAGACGATGGACGATTTCATGAATGAGATCCGTGGTCGCCTGCCAGATGGTCAATGGATCGTTGGTGTCGAGGTTTTTCGACAATTATACGCTGCCGTTGGAATGGGTCCGCTGGTGTGGTTGACTCGGTTGCCGCTAATATCTCAAGGACTAAATGTTGGTTATCGCTTGTTCGCCAAACATCGACTCCGTCTGACAGGCCGTTGCGGGGCTGATGGTTGTCGTGTCTGAGGTTTCGTCCACAAACAACAATCACCCATGACGCAATCACCAAAGCTGCTCGAGCCGTTCTCGCTACACGGGCTTTCCCTCGCCAATCGAATCGCCTTAGCCCCCATGACGAGGGCGCGTGCTGGCGCAGAACGCGTTCCCAATGAACTGATGGCGGAATATTATCGACAGCGCGCCACCGCTGGACTGGTAATTACCGAAGCAACCACCATTTCGCCGCAAGCAAACGGTTGGAACGAGTCGCCAGGAATCTACTCCGACGAAATGGTCGCTGGTTGGAAGCTTGTCGTCGACGCTGTACATGCTGAAGGTGGGACGATTTTTTTGCAACTTTGGCATTGCGGACGGGCATCGCATCCGGCCTTTCACGGCGGCGAACCCCATGTCGCCCCGTCCGCGATCAAAATTAACGGAGAGGGCATTTACACTCCGGTGGGGAAGTTGCCTTATGAAGTCCCGCGAGCGTTAGAGACCGAAGATATCGCTGGTGTTGTTGCGGACTATCGCAAAGCGGCCGAGCGAGCATTGGAGGCTGGGTTTGATGGCGTCGAAGTCCACTCCGCCAACGGTTACCTGCTCGACACCTTTCTGCAATCAAGAACCAATCATCGCAGCGACGCCTACGGCGGCAGCATAGCAAATCGTTATCGGATTTTGGATGAAGTGGTCACGGCGGTCAGCAGCGTCTACCCCAGCGATCGAGTCGGCGTTCGCCTTTCGCCCAACGGCAATTTCAACGATATGGGTTCCCCAGATTTCCGCGAGCAATTTACTTATGTCGCCGACCAGTTAAATCGGCACGCGCTCTGTTACTTGCACGTGATGGACGGACTGGCTTTTGGTTTTCACGAACTGGGCGAACCGATGACGCTGGCCGAATTCCGGCAAATCTACGGCGGGGCTTTAATTGGCAATTGCGGTTATGACCAACTTTCCGCAGAAGCGGCCGTCGCTGCTGGGGATGCCGATATGATTGCCATCGGTCGACCTTACATCAGCAATCCCGACCTCGTTGCCCGCTATCAAAATGGTTGGCCATTGGCACCCGATTCTGATGTTTCGAGTTGGTACACTCCCGCCGGAGCCAAAGGGTACACCGATTTCGCGCCTTATGCGGGATAACAACTCGGATGGGTTAGCAGGGCAGTTGGGCCAAAGTACTCGCGGTGGATTTGTTGTCTTGGCACGCCGCGTGCCTTAATGTCGTCGTATCGCCTCTCGAGCCCTTTGCCCCAGTGTTGAATCGGCACGCGCTCGATAGGCAAATGCTCCGCAAAATAGCTGTTTTTTATCTCTAAACCGCTCTCTCATCCTGATCGCTCTGGAAGAAAACTGATGAATAGACGACGGAAATTTCACCCTTGCCGACGTTTTTTTGTCCGCGCCACAGCAACGCTAATGCTGATTCCGATGTTCGTGGTTGGCGGTGCGGTCGAGGGTCAAGAAAAAGAGGCAGCCTCTGCGGAGCTGCAGCGAATTGTTGACAAAGGGTTTGATTATTTATCGAAAGAGGGGCAAGCCGAGGATGGTACGTTCTCTGGCCGCGTTGGACCGGGAGTTACGGCGCTCGCGATCACGGCGGCGATCCGGCACGGACGAAGCTTGGACGATCCGCTGGTTGCCAAAGGCCTGAAAGCGCTTGAGGGTTTTGTCAAACCGGACGGCGGCATTTATGGCAACGGCAGGTTAAAGAACTATGAAACTTGCGTGGCAATGGTCTGTTTTGCCGAAGCCAACAAAACCGGCCAGTACAACACGATATTGCAAAATGCCAAGGATTTTGTGACTGGTGTTCAATACGGTACTGGCGAGCGTAAGCCGTCGAACCCCTGGTATGGCGGCGTCGGATACGGTGGTCCCGAGCGTCCTGACTTGTCCAACACGGGCTACATGATCGAAGCGTTGCGTGCTGTGGAGGCGGAGCCCAGCGACCCGGCGATCCAGCGTGCCTTGGCATTTGTCTCACGTTGTCAGAACCTAGATTCAAAGTTTAACGACACAGCCTTCGCCGCAAAGGTGAACGACGGCGGGTTCTATTATGAGATTCCCACGACCAAGATCGAACCCAGTACATCGGAAGAGCGGTTCACGCCAAACGGTGGCTTACGCAGCTATGGTTCCATGGGATATACGGGGCTCAAGAGTATGATCTACGCGGGGCTTACCGCGGAAGATCCTCGTGTCAAGGCGGCGCTGCAGTGGATCAAGGATCACTACGACGTCGAGAGTAATCCTGGCATGGGATCGGCTGGGCTGTATTATTACTATCATACTTTCGCGGCCGGGCTGAGCGCCGCGGGCATCAAGTCGCTCACCGATTCAAAAGGTGTTGAACATGATTGGAAGGCCGACTTGATCGCCGAATTGGCCAGTCGGCAAAACCAGGATGGCTCATGGTCAAACGAAAACCAGCGATGGTTTGAAAACGATAAAAATTTGGCCACTGCCTTTGCGCTGTTGTCACTTTCTTATTGCCAATAAGCACGCTCTTGTCCGCCGTGCATGTATCCTCGTGATTTTGTTGTCATTGCCATGCGAACACGAACGCTTTGGTATCTGCATCTGATGACATTATTCAGCATCGTTCTCTGGGCGGTGCTCGATCTGCAATTCGAGTCGCTGGTCAATTCATTCCAGAGCATTTTTCGCAGCCCGCTTGAGACTCTCACCGGCGTGATTCGGTACCTGGGGATAACTCGCCTGGTAATGTTCGCGTTCGCGATATCGTTTGCGGGAGTGACATTCTCAGCGCTCGCGTGTCGCTTATTTTTTGGCGGCGAAGATCATCGAGTTCGTTCGATCATGGCGTTGCTGTCGCTCACAGCGGTGATTGCTGCCTGGAGTGGTCTCGTCATGAATCATGCGGACCTCGCTTGGCAAGGAAAAAGGCTGCGGGTTGCTACACAGCTTGAGCAGCTTCAGCGAGTCGCTGAGCCGTTGCGTCAAAGTTGGCCACGGGAGGATGGTGCGCTCCCTGCGATCGGTCCCTTTATGGCTTATCCTTTTGGGCGACCGACCACTTTAATTCTGCTAAAGTCGCCAGCGATTGATGGGGATGAATTATGCATTGCCGCGATTGAGCGTGGCGAACAAGGGGCCATCAAACTTCAATTGAGCGGGGCAATATACGACGACTGGGTTGAATGGCATCCTGGTCAAAGTAAGCCGACGTCATTTGTCGATGGCCTCAGCGTGCCCCGCCAGCTGAAACAGGTGACCGCCTTGCAACGTGGCTGGTATTTGGTGCGCTACGAAATGGAAGGCTTCGCCGGGGTCAGGGGAAGGCTTCGCCGGGGTCAGGCCTTGTGTTCGGTGTTCGGAAAAAATAGGATCGGTTTTTTGGGGTGCTCGCCTGTTCTTAGAGGCGACTCCATGCCGCGAGGCTCTACGTATCTAACGTCCAGTTGCCAGTGGTCACTTCTTCGTGCTGGGCAATGGGCCACGCAAATGCTTCATGACCGAAGGCATCACGAGCGGTTTATGCAAGGACTTCAAGACGTCGTCGAGCGCCGCGATGGGATCGCCTTAGCCCGCACTGGAACCGAATCTTGGCTGGGGAACGCGGCCTTGGCTTTCCGGCTGGGCCAACTGGCTTGCCAAACGCAAAGTTCTCACTTTCGCGATGAGAGTCCGGGCTGCCGAACTCAACCACCTTGGTTCGCCCCGCAACCTAGAGACAACCCCGAGAGCTTTCAGAATCTCTGTTTGACATGCGGGTCTCCGTTTACACGGGCCAGCTCTGAGTTGAAAGCAGAAGCTAGTTAACAGAAGGAAATGCAGGTTAGAACGGCAATATGAACCCGGCAAATGGCTACGGCACCAGCCCGTATTAGCCTAAGATAGTGTGACGAGTGTTGAAACTGGCTCAGGACAAGGTTTTCCGAACAGGTAACCTTGAAAGAGATCGACCCCAAATTCACGCATCATTCTAAATTGCTCGAGCGTTTCAATCCCTTCGGCGAGAACCAGCTGCCCACAGTTTTTCGCAATTTGGATCAATCCTTGCACAATGATTCGATGGGTTAATCCATCTTCAGCCCCCTGAACCAACTCCATATCTAACTTCAACAAGTCAGGTCGCAGGCTCGCCAGCAAATTCAGACCGGAAAACCCCGCGCCCACATCGTCTAAAGCGGTTCGGAATCCATGCTCTCGATAATAGTCAAGGATTTTGTTGAGGTGTTGGACGTCTCGGACTTGTTCTGTCTCCACGACTTCAAAAATCACATCGCGCGGGTCGATGCCGGTTTGTCGCAGAACTTCCATGGTGCTCCGTAAGCAGAAAGCTGGTTCATAGATAGCGGTGGGGATAAAGTTAATCAAAATATTTTTTCCTGCAGGAATTAGTTTTGCTGCGTTGCGCAGATGCGCCTCGCGACAAATACGATCCAACATGGAGGTTAAGTTCTCAGCTTTGGCCCATTGTAAGAGTTGAAACGGAGCCATGATCACCCCACTTTTTTCCACACCCCGCATCAAACATTCGTACCCCCAGATAGTGGTGCCATCTGGTTCCACAACCGGTTGGAAGAATGTGGTAATCGCGCGGTCTTGCAAAAACGTGGTGAGCTGCGACGCCGTGCGATCACACATTTCTGTAAGTCGTTTCGCGCAGTTCTCTTCATCGCTGGTGCGCACATCATATGGATCGTCACTGCAGCATCCAGCAGAGGGGTTCTGCTCCCAATAACCGGTTGCTTCTTCGAGCAACTGAGGGCATTCAATCGACTCTAAGAAGTTGACCAAGTCCTCGACGGTCTTGTACGGTGACTGGGATCCGATTGTGACCGACCAGTCGCCTGAATTTGTGGCTTGCCAATAGTCGAGCTCCGCTAGTTCAAGTCTGATCTTTGAATCGGAAGTCGGTAAATTGACACGGAGCCTCCGTGAGCCGGTAACGCAAGTGCAAGACATAATTAATTGAGAGTGTTTGCGAGCAATCGGAAATCAACTTTTCGGGGGGATGCCTAAGTGAAAAGTATCCTTCAAAAATCGCCAGCGCAGCTAATTTAACTGAAATAGTCGACCCAATTTTTGCTCGCGATCTGATTTTAAGCGAAATAACAGTTCCACGCACTCTCGGTGGTCTTCAGCCCCACCCCCTGCCGGAAAAATGCCATTCCTGTTTTCATCGCGTTGATACTGGGCGGGCCGGCCTGATTTGCAAGCAGAATCCGGGACGATTTAAACTTTGGAAAACGATACCAGAAGCCCCCCGGCCAGACCAACTCGGAAAGCACCTAGAAATTTTGCAGGTTATTTCTACTGCGAACCGCTCAGTTGGTGGCGGGGCTTTGTTACTGACAGCATTTTCTGGCAGAAGGTCACTCGCGCGAAAGCCCTCATAGCCCACACATTCCGCATAGCCCACCCATCCAACATAGCCCATGCTCAAAAAGGGAAAAGACAGCTTTTTGTAAAGCGGCGTGTGATATCGCAACGAACTGCCCCATCTGACAGCAATGTCTGCGGAGCATGGGGAGGCTTCGCCGGGGTCAGGCCTTGTGTTCGGTGTTGGGAAAAGAATAGGTGGAGATGGCAACCGCAGCGAAAACCGACTCGACCAGGGGCAGAGCATCCGCGTGTCGAAGTCCGCTTGAGACCGTCCATAAATGACTGGGCGATCGATCTCAACAAAAACCTTCCCAAGCCGCCCGGTTGTCTGGCGACTGGATCTGCAAAAGCGGGCTTTCACGAGTTTCTGGAATCTCATTTACAACAGTGACATCGCTCAGCAGTAAAATATAACGTTACAGTTTACTGGCGGCGGGAAAATCCAGCGGTGTATCGTGAACGTGGTTAAACAGGTTTGAATAGGTTGCCAATCCGATGTACGCTACCGCTTCAGCGATTTGGCCGTCGCTGTAACCCGCTTCTTGGACTTCTGATAATTCGTCGTCCGAGACAAAACCTTTGGTCGCAATGACACGTCCAATGAATTTAAGTAGCGCGGCATGCTTTTCGTTCGATGCTTGAAAGTGTCTCGCTTTCAACACATTATCTTCAGATAATCCTAGCTGCTGCGTCGCAACCATCGTGTGTGCCGACACGCAATAGTGACAGTCGTTATTTTCGCTGACCGCCAGATAGACCAATTCACGCTCCTCAGGAGACAAGTCCCCCTCGGCCAATGCCGCAGACATCGCTAGATAGGCATTTAAGGCGGCTGCGCTGTTACCCATTCCTTGAAAAATATTTATCACCTTACCCATTTTTTTTGTCACTGCTGCGTAACTTTCCTGCACGCTACCAGTGGCTTGATCGGGTGACACTACATTGAGTCGAGGCATGAACATTCTCCTTTGCTGGGTAAATATTTAGAACCTATCCGAAAACCCAAAAGAACCGGCGGCTAGCGCCAAAGCGGCTAATGGTTTTCGGACAGGTTCCTAGTAGCGGCACGGATTGGTCGCAAAAAGTAATTTTGGAAGCGTTGCTAAGCACATGCCAAGTTTCACTGATGCGGAGATTATGCCAAGCGACAGGCTAACGGAACACATGAGCAGCCCGCAATCATGGAAGGCGAGCTTCATGTGTTTAGCATATTCCCTGAGTCTCCACTCATCTACCCGCCAACATTGATCCGGCGAAGCAAGTCGAGCATTTTTTTGCTCTTTGGCGTCAGTCGGGTACGACTGTATTGGTCCCCTAGCTTGCGGATCGCTTCGGCCTGGGTCGGATAAGGGTGGATGACGCTGGCGATCTTTCCCAAGCCGATTTTCTGGTTCATCGCTAGCGTAACTTCGGAGATCAAATCGCCGGCATTCGTGGCAACGATTGTGGCACCCAGAATCTTGTCGCTGCCCTTTTTGGTAACAATTTTGGCAAACCCGTGCGTTTCCCCTTCCAGGATCGCGCGGTCGACTTCTTCGAATGACTGAACATAGGTGTCGATTTCGATTCCCGATTCTGCAGCATCCTGTTCGTACAATCCGACGTGAGCAACTTCCGGAGACGTGTATGTCGCCCAGGGGATGATCAAGTTGCTGGCTTTTTTACGACCAAGTCGTCCCACCGCGAACAGCGCGTTTTGGATCACGATCCGAGCCATGAAATCGGCCGCGTGCGTAAATTGGTACTTCGAGCAGACGTCGCCGGCGGCGAAGATCTTTGGGTTTGTCGTTTGCAAATAGTCGTTGACCTCAACGCCCTTCTTTCCATAAACAACACCGACGGCTTCCAAGTTCATGTTTTCGACGTTCGGAGCTCGTCCGACGGCGACCAACAATTGATCGACCGTTTCGTCATAAGACTTGCCGTGCGAATCAACCGTCAAACGGATGCCACCATCCTGTTGAATGTGCAGGTTGCGGCCACAGCACAACAATTCAACGCCGTCGCGCTCGATCGCATCTTGCACAATCTTGGCGGCGTCACGGTCCTCTTTAGTCAAAATGCCGTGGGCCGTTTCGACCAAGAAGACTTTCGATCCCAACCGCGCGAACGCTTGCGCCATCTCTGTTCCGATTGGTCCCGCACCGATGATACCGAGACGTTTGGGAAGTTCCGTCAGTGAGAAAACGGTCTCATTTGTCAGGTAAGCAACGTCGTTGAGACCGTTGATTGGCGGTGCGGCAGCCCGCGCACCGGTCGCGATCACGGCACGTTTAAACTTTAGCGGTGTGCCGTCGACTTCAATCGTATCGGAATCTTTGAAGCGGGCTTGCCCAAAAAATACGTCGACGCCGAGCTCCGAAAACCGCTGTGCTGAATCGTTCTTGCTGATGCTACTTCGCAGCTTTCGCATCCGTTCCATCACACCCGCAAAGTCAACTTGCGCGACGTCGGTTACATGAACCGAAAACTGGGAAGCGGCCGCGACCGCGCCGGCCACTCGCGAGGCCGCGATGATCGCTTTGGATGGTACGCAACCGACGTTCAAGCAATCGCCACCCATCAGGTCTCGCTCGATCAAGGCGACACGCGCTCCGAGTCCGGCCGCACCCGCCGCGGTAACCAACCCGGCCGTTCCAGCACCAATCACAACCAAATGATAAGGTCGTTTTGGACTTGGGTTGGACCAGTCCGGCGGATGAACATTGGCAGCGAGCATCCGATTGTGCGAGTCGCTTGGAAGCAGCGCGTTCATTGGTTGTGTCTTTTTTAGTCGTTTGGTTGTGGGTGCGAATGAGAATCGCCGTTACCTGGGTTGTCGGTTGGCTTGGCTGTTAAGTGACCAATCGTAAGGCAACCAACTTTGCCGTACACGTTGTCCTGATTTCAAAAAGCTTGACAAATCAGCTGAGTACTTCGCGGCAAATTCCTGGGCGCTGCCGGCCGTTTGCTCGAAGTCACCTCCGTACCAGTTGTAAAGCTTTGACAGTGCCAGCTCGCCATGGTCAGCATCGAACTGAAACCAAGTCCCATGTTCATGCACGTATTGAGTCTGTTCGTCTAATTGGCTGTCCAGTTGCTCGGCCGAATAGGCTTTGTTGCGCAGCGGTGGACAGCCCACGGCGGCGCACACCAAAGCGAAATGAATCCGCGGCTCGGCAAAATTTTGACGGATCTGTTCGTGCTCGATTTGATTGAGGCTCCATCGGTTTCCGCCGATCACCCATCGCTGGTGATCCCAGCGTTTCGATTCCGGAATGTCCATGATCGAATTGATCGGCAGATTCTCAATGATCAGCATTAAGGTCGCGGCATTATATCCGTTGAGCAGCAACGTCAGTTTTTCGTCTCTCCCGAGTTCATCGAATGGGGCAGCGGCGATGGAATCGAGATACCTTTGTAGTTCATCATCGGACTGCGCCAGCTGCCGATAGTTCACCCATCCGTCGTCGTCAACGTGTTGTTGCAACAGTTGATCCCAGGCGGAATGATCAATGGTGGGCCCGGCAGGCTTGTCACTGTACTGCTCTTTCATCTCCACCGCCGGCGGACCGAATAGCGAAACAATCGTCTGTTGGATCTGGTCACTGTTTCGATTGGCCAGTAATGCGACTGAGAACATCAGCACGCCGACGACTGCCAAGCCGACGGTTTTCGCCCTCTTGGGTGTGGGCTGGCTTGATTCGGGAGCGTCGTTCTCGGCACCGGATTCTTTGGCGATCGCCGCGTCTTCGTCAACTTGCTCGTTCAGTTTACGCTTGGCCAATCGCGTGGCGTAAATGGTCACCGAAATGGTTGCCAACAACCCTACGATCAACATCCCCCATTCAAAGGCAGATCGTTCACGGTCACCCGCAATGGCGGCGCCGGTCACGTGCCCGATGTAAACGTACAGAAAAGTGCCCGGCAACATCGCGATCCAACTGGCAATCACGTAAGGCCAAAACGCCACCGGCGTCAGGCCGTACAGGTAGTTCTGAACGTTGAAGGGGATGGCAGGTGAGAGTCGCAGTAGCGCCACGATCTTCCAACCACCTTCCTCGATCGCACGGTCGATCGCCCCGAAGTGTCGATTGTGCTGAGCCATCTTCGCGACCTTTTCCCGCGCCCCGTAACGGGCGATCAGGAAAGCGGCGCTCGCACCAAGCGTCGATCCGGCAGACACCGTCGCAGTTCCGCTGGCGAGTCCGAAGATTGCTCCCGCCGCTAGGGTCAGGATCGTGCCGGGCACGAGTAAAACGGTGGCAACAACATAAATCGCCACCAAGACAACCGGCCCCCACATGCCTAGACCGCCGATCCAGCTCTTCAAGGCAACCGAAAGTTGCTCAAAGGGCAGCGTCCGAATCAGCAAAAAAAACGACGTTACAATCAGCAGCCAGCTCGCCCCACGTACCCATTTCCGCTGGTCGTTTCGTACGGCCGATCCCTGGACTTCAATCCGACCACCCCCATGCTCATTATTCACGGGCGAATGGTTAGACGTTTTTCCCGGTTGCATGGCTCGTCTCGGCATGTGTTGATGACTTGGTGGCGACAACTTTTTCGCCACTGATACGTAGGAGTGACGAGTCTGTCAGGCATTCTTTAAATCCTCTCGATCACGAATTGCTGAAACGCTCCGGAGACTTGAAACGCCAAATGGCACCGTGTTAGTAAGCCCAATTTTCAAATGCTGGCGAGTTACCAGATTGCCGTTCAAGATAACGTTAACTTGATCGATTGCCACCATGGCGGTTCCGACAATTACGCTGGAGGTGAGTCCGCCACGTAAGCAGGGGGTGCGTGAAGCGATCGCGATAAATCTGCTTATCCGCAATAAAAACCGCCCGCGCAAAGAAATCTTCGTCAAGGACGCCACTTATCTTCAATGATGGATAACGCATACCATGCTCCGCCAGGAAAATCACGACTCCACCGAATGGAAGCGACTCGCCCCCGGAGGGAGTTGAACGCTTTCTCCCAGCGGGGGCGGTCCCAGTGCCGACGAAAGCAACCGGCTCGCAGGCAAGCCAGTTTTAAATTGCAAGGCTGTGGCGGAACTCATAGTTCACTCGCCGTCGTCTTCGAAAATAAGTACAGTTTTTTCTAGCGGTTCCAAGGAACTCATTTCGCTGTGGCGCGCTCAATGAGGATCGTTCTCACGTCCGTTTTTATCAGGCCCAGTGACCTCGGTTTCATTAGCCATCAGAATCTTTCAGGAGGGTACAATCGGCTTCCGAATTCATTGGCTTTCGGTGTGAGTTGAATATCGGACAAGCGATGAGCGAGTGAATGATCATCTTTTTTACTCTACTAAATAAGCGAAACCACCTTATGCATCCACTTAATCGAGCCTTGTTGGCATTCTTCGTCACGTCGGTGCTTTGCCTCGCTTTGAATTCCTCGGCCATTGCTGACGACACTTCAAGGGCGCGGGTCGCCTGCCAGGGTAGCAGTATCACGGCGGGAGCAAGGGTGAATGCAGATCACATCCGACCGGAAAGAAAGCGGCCAAACATCGTCCTATTTCTAGTCGACGATATGGGTTGGCAAGACACCTCCGTGCCGTTTTATAACGAAGTCACCGACTTCAATCGACGCTACCACACGCCAAACATGGAGCAACTTGCCAGGGCGGGCATGAAGTTCACTCAAGCGTATGCCTGCGGCGTTTGTTCACCGACTCGCGTCAGTCTGATGACGGGACTCAATGCGGCCCGTCATCGCGTCACGAACTGGACCCTGAGAAGAAACGCCAGCAACGATCGAGGACACGCGAAGCTTGATTTTCCAAAATGGAATGTCAACGGCCTCAGTCCCCAGCCGGCAATCGAGCGCACGGTCCACGCAAAGGCTCTCCCCAAATTCTTGCAGGAAGTCGATTACCGCACGATTCACGTCGGTAAGGCACACTTTGGAGCGATTGGGACGCCCGGAAGCGATCCACAAAACATCGGCTTCGATGTCAACATTGCCGGCCACGCGGCGGGTGGCCCCGGCAGCTTCCTCGGAAAACAAAACTTTAGCGCGGAATGGAGGAACGCGGATCGCGTCTGGGACGTGCCCGATTTGGAGCATTACCACGGCCAGGACATTTTTCTGACCGAGGCTCTGACGATCGAAGCCAACAAAGCCGTCGATCAGGCGGTCGCCGACGGCCAACCTTTCTTCCTCTACATGTCCCATTATGCCGTGCATGTTCCGTTTGCCGCCGATTCCCGTTACTACCAGAAGTATCGTGATGGTGGTCTCGATGATACGGAAGCCATGTACGCCGCCATGGTTGAAGGGATGGATAAGTCGCTAGGCGACATTCTGGCCAACGTCCAAAGGCATGGTTTAACCGACGAGACGATTGTATTGTTCATGTCTGACAACGGCGGCTTGAGCGCTCACGGACGAGGTGGAAAAGCTCACACGCACAACAAACCACTTTCCAGCGGCAAAGGCTCAGCGCATGAAGGTGGCATTCGTGTGCCGATGATCGTTGCTTGGCCCGGCGTCACCTCAGCCGCTTCCGTTTGTCAGCAGCCCGTGATAATCGAGGACTTCTTCCCCACGATTCTGGAAATGGCAGGTATCCAACACGTTGAGCAGATTGGCGGCGCAGTGGACGGAAGGAGCTTCGTGAACCTGCTGCGAGGCGAACAGGACGAGTCTCGCGAGGACCGCCCACTGATCTGGCATTTTCCCAATAATTGGGGGCCAGGAGGGCCTGGTATCGGCCCCTCCAGCACGATCCGGTTGGGCGACTGGAAACTGATCTACTATCACGAATCGGAGAAGTACGAATTGTTCAACTTGGCTCAGGATTTGGAGGAACAACACGACTTGGCAGGCAAGCATACTGAGGTCAGAGATCGACTCGCCGCCGAACTCGGCGAGTACCTGGCCTCGGTGAAAGCTCAAATGCCAGTGATGAAAGATTCAGGGCAGGCTGTACCTTACTCAGTGTGGTAATTCCGGTAGATAGGAACCGCGGACTGCAATGGTCGTATTATTGTGGGCTGGCCTGTTAGCGCCTTTATGGCCAGGGATTGGCATCGTTGCTACGAGACGTTTCGATTCCACTTATGCAAAATTTTTCAGATCGCAGCGACATCTGTATCTGGAGCAGAACACGTTCCAGCGAAACCGCTGGCAAACAGCAGCGGAGCTATCACTAGACCCAAACATTACTCGAGAGTGGACATTCTTGATGCGGATTACATGTGCGATTGGATGCGTTTTGGTGACCACGCTGTTTCTTGTGTCTCCCTGGAGGGTGGCCACCGCGCAGAACATCTTGTTGATCACGGCTGATGACATGAACTGGGATTCTCTAGGCTGCTTCGGCAACGAGCTAGAGGGGGTCTCGCCCAACCTCGACGAACTGGCAAGTCAGGGCGTTCGCTTCCAGCATGCTTACGTTACCATCGCCATTTGTCAGCCCTGCCGAGCCTCAATCATGACCGGGCGTTACCCTCACCGCAGCGGTGCTTTAGGGTTCGACAAGATTAAACGAGACGTTCCGACTTTACCGGAGAAACTTCGCGAGAATGGTTATTACACCGCAGCTATTGGTAAAGCGGTGCACACCATTCCGAGTCGTCACAAGACCGCGTTTGATGAGACATACGACATGCATGAACTGGGCTACGGTCGCTCTCCCAAACGTTACCGAGAAAGGACTGCAGGTGCGGTCCAAAATGCGATCGCGGCTGGCAAGTCGTTCTTCATTAATGTGAACATGCACGACCCGCATCGTCCATTTGCCAATGCGCCGCAAGAGAGACGCGATCAAAGGCCGGAGCTTTGGGCTGAAGTGCCGCTTGTTGAAAACCCTTACGATCCGGCCAAGATTCCGCTACCGGGCTTTCTTCCGGATTTACCGGAGGTTCGCTTGGAGATGGCTGAGTATTTCACTTCCGTCCGGCGTTGTGATCATATCGTTGGCGAAGTTCTCGAGGCGCTAGAAGCATCAAAGACGGCCGAGAACACCGTGGTAATTTTTCTTTCCGATCACGGCATTGCAGTGCCTTTTGCAAAAACCAACTGTTGGATGCATTCAAATCGCACACCGCTCATTGTCCGCTGGCCTGGCAAGACTCCTGCTGGAAACATTATTTCGCACAAGATGGTAAACTCAGTCGACATACCGTCAACAATTCTGGACATCTTGGGACTGGAAAATCTGTCGGGCGCGGACGGAAAATCATTTAGAGGATTGATTGATCCTCGTGCAGACAATAGAGACGCTGGCCGAGATCAGATATTCGTTCACCTTAATGCGCCCTTTTCAAGAAAGAGTTTCGCAATGCGCGGAGTCATCACAGGAAAGAGTGGCTATATATGGAACGGTTGGGCAAATGGTGAAACAAAGTTTAGCAACGAGTCGATGTCGGGCCGCACCTTTGCCGCGATGGCCGAAGCCGCCAAGCATAATACTGGGATCGCAAAACGCGTAAAACATTATCTTTATCGTTGTCCGGAGGAATTCTACGAATACACGAGAGATCCCGACGCGCTTGCAAATTTAGTCGAAGACCCAGAGATGCAGCGGCAGGTGACACGCGCGCGCTCTAAACTACTCGACCATATGCTGCGGACGGATGATCCCCAACTGGAAAATTTCAGAGCCTTCGTCAAGCAAAAGGACGCGAAGAATCAATGATCTCTCCGAATCCAGCTGAGCATTGGATGGTTCAGTAGATTCGCCAGCTAACCGCGTTTGACGATGGACTCCTGCTCGCCAAGCAGATTGCTATCATGGCAGATGCCCCGAAGAACTGCCGAGGATTCAGAGAGCGTGCGAAAGAACTGCTGCGCGAATATTAGCTTGCCAGCACCATTGGGTGCCGACGATGATTTGGGCCGTGAGTTGCAATGATTCGTTCAATCTATTTAGTACCCACTATCCGACATTTTCCGGGGTGAGGAGGCTTCTTTACGTTGGACAATCGCGACAGGAAGACGCTGGTCAGTTGTGTCAAACAAGCCAGCGTATCAAGCGATGGTGAGCAAGGCGAAGGAGGAGTTCAGGCTATTCAAGTGCGTGTGCAAGTCTTTTGGTTGAATCACGGGCTTTCCACATGACGCAAGTTAAACTTTGCGGCTTCAGTTCATAGAATTGGTTGATCAGGCGAAGATGAGTCGATTGGACCTACAATCGTTGCACTCTGGTTCTGGATTTCAATCGAACAAGAAAGAACATCCGGAACCAAGGTCTGCCTCCATAGTTGCCACTGTGAGAAGAAGGAAGAGCCGTTGGAATTCCGGATAAATCATGGAAAAAAGTTTATTCTGCCGACTTTTCTAGGCTGGTGGTTGGCCGGGGGGGTGGTGATCGGTGTCTCGGGCTGCCGGACGACAGTCAGGGTTACCGACACGCCGCAGGCCGGTTCGC
>CAZHTX010000070.1:0-16480 GCA_964535475.1 uncultured Pirellulaceae bacterium | reverse complement strand
TCGGAATCCCGCCTTGTCGTTCCCACGCGTCGCCCTCCTGGGTATCGTTTGTTGCACTACTTTCGTCACGCCGCCTGCCGCCAGTGCTCAGTTCCTGCCCGTTGAACTAAAGGCTATCTGGCCCCACGGCGCCGCGGCCGGGTCAGCCTGCGAAGTGTCGTTAACCGCCGGCGATCGGCTCGACGAAGTTGACCGCTTGCTGTTTTCCCACCCGGGAATCACGGCGGAAGTTCAAACTGGCGATCCGCGACCATTCTCCGATCAGCCGACGATTAAGTACGGACGGTTTAACTTAACGGTGGCTGAAGATGTGCCAGCCGGCAGGTATGAGGTGTGGGCTGAGGGCAGACATGGCGTCTCGAATCCGCGAAGCTTTATTGTCAGTCCCTTGCCGCACACCTTATTGCCCTCGCCCAGTCATCAACCCGAACAGCCCAGCGCGCTCAATATACCAGGAGTCATTCAGGCCAAGTCGACTGCCGCGACACTCGATTATTTTCAGCTGCAGTTGACGCAGCCCCAGTCGCTGAAGCTGGAGTGCCTGGCCCAACAAATTGATTCACGGATGATCGGCTATCTGAAGTTATATGATTCGAGCGGACGTCAAATTGCGGCGCGGCACGGAGCCGATGGCTTTGATCCCGTGCTGGTCGTCAACGATTTACCAGCCGGTGATTATCTGCTCGCGGTGCACGACTTTCTCTATCGCGGTGGTGAAGAATTTTTCTATCAATTGGCCGTCCAGGAATTGGCCACCGCAACAGAACTGATTGAGGTCGATTCTCAAGTCGTGGGGGCCGTTGTTGGCTATGCCGCGCCGGAGTCCGCCACCGCCGGGGGACGCTTGGCCGCTGATGAGCAAACTGGCACGCCAGCCAAGCCGCAAAACATTCAATTGCCCCATCAAGGAACTTGGTGGTTTGGTTCTGGTCACGAGGAATTGTTGTTTGAATTCTCCGCCGAGAAAGACCAGCGAATGGTGATCGAGATTGCTTCGCAGCGTCTCGGCCAACCGACCGATGCGCGGTTGGAACTGGTCCGCTTGGAACCGGTCGCGGAAGGTGAAATGAAAACACATGCTGTCACGCGAGTGGAAGATAGCCAGAGCTTTGGTGATGGCATCTTGAACTTGCATTCGGGTGATCCGGTGACCACGGTTTCTTTCCCCGAGACGGCAACTTATCGCCTCATCCTGCGCGACTTGGATGTGGGCGAAACGCTTTCGGCGAGACAAAAGTTCTTGCTCAACATCCGCCCACCGCAGCCCGCTTTTACGCTCATTGCTTATCGGGCGTATCCGCATAATGACGTCAAGCAGGCGAGGCCCTTGGGCAGCAAACTGTTTCGCGGCGGGGCGGAAGCGATCCGCGTGTTAGCGGTGCGTCACGATGGTTGGTCCGGCCCGATTGAAGTCTCCATCGCCGGCTTACCCGCTGGCGTTAGTTGCCGGCCGGCCACGATTGCCGCCAATCAGAATCAAACCCAACTGACCCTCGTTGCCGACGCGGAGGCTCCTGAATTCCACGGGGCTTTGCAAGTCATTGGCAGCGGTGGCGAAGGTGACAATCAACTGCAAGCTGAAGCGGTGCCGGTGGCATTGGCCGTTAGCCGCGGTGCGGGACGCGATCTCCTTCGCAGCCGCCGCTCCACGCAATTGCCGCTGGTCGTTTCGGCAAAGGACTTGGCACCGCTGACGGTCATCTGCGGAGAACCGACCAGCGTGACGGTAAAAAAGGGCCAGTCTTTGAAGGTTCCGATTAAACTGGAGAGACGCGACGGGGGCGGCGCGGCTTGTGTGTTGAGGCCCCGCGATTTACCCGCCGGTGTGACTTGCGGAGAGGTCACGATTCCCGCCGATCAATCTGCCGGTGAGTTCGAGGTAAAGGTGGCGGGCAACACAGCCAATGGCACCTATTCAATTTGGTGGCAAACCGAAACGAAGATCAAGATCCGGCCAAATCCGCAAGCTGCCGAGCGTGCGCAACAGGTTCGCGATGACTTGCAAAAACGACTCGATGATCCTGCGAACACCGATCAAATCGAAGCAATTAAAGCCGCGATTGGCGAAGCGGACAAAGCAATTGAAGCTGCCAAGGCGGCCGCCGGAGAACAAGAGTTGACCGTTTTTATTCCTTCCACTGTGGCGACCATTCAAGTCGTTGACCCATGAAAAGTTCAACAGTTTTCTTGCTCATGATCGTCCTTGTCCTGGGCGCTTGGCCCTTGGCCCAGCCCGTCCGGGCGGAGCTGCCAATCGCCAGCATTGAACGTCAGGAAGCGGTCGATTTCAACCAAGAACTCATGCCCGTGCTGCGCCGCAAGTGTTTAGCTTGTCACCACAGCAAGGAAGCCGAAGGGGGTTTGATCCTGGAGAAATTTTCCCAGGTCGTCGCCGGCGGTGACAGTGGTGCCGGCATCAAACCGAACCACGCCGATGAAAGCTTGGTCTTCACCCGAGCCGCCGGGATTGAAGAACCACTCATGCCACCCGAAGGTAATTCCGTCGGCGCCGAAACGCTCACGCCGCAAGAGCTGGGGTTGCTGAAACTGTGGATCGAACAGGGCGCGCCGGGCAGCGATCAGGAGTTGGCCGCGCAGATGGAGTGGCAGCCGATTCCCGATTCCGTACGACCGATTTACGCAATCGATGTGGCACCCGATGGCCGCTTTGCCGTCTTCGGGCGTGGCAACCGCGCGGTTGTGATCGATCTACAGAACGAACAAGCAACCGCCCAGCTCGTCGACCCGGCACTCGGGGATCGCGGCATCGCCGATGTCGATGTGATTCAAGCTGTCGCCTTTTCACCGACCGGTAATCGCATTGCCACCGGCGGTTTTCGCACCGTGCGAATTTGGCGTAAAGCCGACGCGGGGGTTGCGCCGCGAGCTACACCGCTGTCCAAAGCGGCCGGTCCGATCGCATTCAACAGCGATCAATCACAAGCCGCTTTCGTCAACGCGATTGGTGATATCGAGCTTTGGGATTTGGCGAATTTTCAACGTTTGCAAACCCTCGCCGGACACGGGGCAACGATCAGCGGTCTGGTTTGGAATCAAACTACTGGCCTGCTGTTTGTCGCCGATAACGCGGGACGGGTGGCCGTTTGGAACCCGCAAACTGCTGAGCAAATCGCGTCGTTGGAGACTGCCACGCGAATTCGTCAGCTGGCTGTTTCGCAGCAGGGAACTCAGTTGGCAGTGTTAACGGGTTCGCGACAAATTGCTCTACTTAGCTTTGCCGCGAGTACCGCTGACCAAGCGGCGCTGCTCAGCACCGTGGGTGAACCCCTCGACGCGATCACCAGCGGTACGGCGTTGGCGATGATCGCTGATTCTCAATTAGCAATCGCCACGGCCGACCGCGGCGTCTTGATTGTCAATCTGGCCAACCGCGAAATCGTCCGCACCGTGGACCACGGCGCGGTGGTCGCTAGCCTAGCCGTCTCGCCCGATGGGGCGACGCTGGCAACGGGTGGTTTGGATGGACGCACTAAGTTGTGGAACCTCGCCGACGGGGCCGCGCTACGCACGTTGGAGGGCACTCCCTCGACCACTTTGGAACTGGCCACTTGGCAACGAGACCTTGACCGCCAAAAAACCAACATTGATAAGTTAAACGGTCAAACTGCTGGGCTGGAAGCTTCCTTGAAAACAGAAAATGAAGCCTTGGCCAAATTCACGGCCGCTCGCGACGAAGCTGTCAAGGCGCTGGCGGAGAACCGCGAAAAACAGACTGCCGCGATGACCGTGGTCAGCACTAGCCAAACTCAACTTGCGGAAGCCGAACAGCGAATCGTGCAGGCAAACCAAACGATCACCGCAGCCACAACGGCCGAACAAGCTGCTGTCGAAAAACGAAAACAAATTGACAGCCAAGTGACTGAGTTGGTGACAGCCGAGCAACAGGCCGACGCGGCGGTCAGCCAAGCGGAAGAGCAACTGGCAAAGATGCAACAAGCCTTGGAGACGGCTCAAGCCAACGCCGCCAAGGTTAAAGAGCAACTCGCCGCCCAGCAAGCTTTGCAAAAGCAACTCGACGAAGCGACAGCCAAAGCGATTGCCGAGCGGGAAGCTGCCAAGAAGATGGCGGCGGAGGCCGAACAATTGGCCGAGAAGACTCGCAAGGAAATCGAAGCCCAACAAGCCGCCGCAACAAAGGCTGCTGAAGCCACCAATGGCAGCGAACAAGAGTTAGCCAAACGGGCCCAAGCGCTGGCTGCCTCGGAGGACGCCCAACGCGTGGCGGCCGAAGCGGTCCCCAAACATCTCGCTCAGATTGAACAGGAGCAGCAGCAGCTGAAAATCTATCAAGAGCAGTTGGCCCAAGTGAACTCGCTGATCGGCGGGCCTTCCCAAGCGGTCGTAGCCTTGCAATTCGATCCGCAGGGTTCGCAATTAGTCAGCGCCCATCGCGACGGCTCGCTGCGAATTTACCAAGTTGCGGATGGTCAACCGCTGCAGCAATTCAGCGGCACGAGCGCGACTGAATTCGCCGGAGTGAGCTGGGTGGGTGACCAGGTGTGCGGCTGGGAATCGCCCGGCAAGGCGGAACTCTTCTCGACCACAACGGGCTGGGAATTGGAACGCACAATAGGTGGCTTCGCCGAAACGTTGCTCAGCGATCGCGTCACGGCTCTGAATTTTCATCGCGACGGATTGTTACTCGCCGTGGGCAGTGGCGAACCGAGTCGCTTCGGTGAAATCAAAGTCTTCGCGACCGACAGCGGCGAACTGTTGCGATCCTTTGATCAACCCCACAGCGATGTGGTGCTCTGTCTATCCTTTTCACCAGCCGGTGATTTACTCGCCTCCGCCGCCGCCGACAAAACGATTCGCTTGCTTGATATCGGCTCCGGCGAAACGACAAAGACGTTGGAAGGGCACACCCATCACGTGCTTTCTTTGGACTGGGAAGCCAATGGCCAGCGGTTGGCCAGCGCGAGTGCCGATCGCAGCGTAAAGATTTGGGATGTGGAGATCGCCCGAACCACTCGCACGATCGGTGGTTTTCCCGAAGAGCTCAGCGCGCTCGACTTCGTGGCAGCGACTCCTCAATTGGTCGCCGCCAGCATCAACGGCAGCATTCGGCTGTCGGATGCCAACAATGGGAAAACGATCCGTGGTTTCAACGCCGGCGGCGAGTTCATTTACGCGTTAACAACGTCGCCCGACGGCAAGCTGTTGCTCGCCGGCGGGCAATCGGGCAAGCTCCGTATCTGGAACGTGGCCGATGGGGCTTTAGTGCGTGAAGTTGAATAAGGGCATTTCACTCAGCCTTTGATCGCCAAATTGATCATCCGCCCTGGAACCACAATTGTTTTGACAATCTGTTTGCCAGCGATCACTTCTTGGATACGCTCGTTGGCCAGCGCGGCCGCCAAAACTTGATCTTTATCCCAGTCAGCCGGCACGCTAATTTTAGCTCGCAGTTTGCCGTTTACCTGAACGGGAAGCTCTAGCGTCGACTCTACCAACGCCTGCTCATCCCAAGTTGGCCATGGTTCGTAGGCCAACGTTTCCGTATGCCCCAGCAATCGCCAAAGTTCTTCGGCGATGTGCGGCGCGTAGGGACTGAGCAGCAACACGAATTGCTCCATGGCGATCCGTGGGCGGGCGGTTTCGCGAGTAAAAAAGTTGACGAACTCCATCATCCTGGCGATCGCCGTGTTGAAACTGAGTGAATCCGTGTCTTCGGTAAGGGCGCGGATCGTGCGATGTAAGACGCGGTTTGCTTCCTCGCTGGGAGGTTGATCGACAACTGCCGATGAAAGTTTCAGTTCCTCGGCTTTCGAGTCCACGATCATTCGCCAGACGCGATCCAGGAAATTGCGGACACCGCCCACTCCTGCCATGTTCCAAGGCTTGGTCGCTTCCAGTGGTCCCATAAACATTTCATATAGCCGCAGCGAATCGGCGCCATAATCGCGGACGATGCTATCGGGATTGACCACGTTTCCGCGGCTCTTCGACATTTTGAACGTCCGCGCGTCGATGCGAATTTGCGGATCGGACTTGAGGACAAAGTGATCACCCACTTTGTCCACCTCTCCCTCTTCCACTCGACTCGCTTGCAACAGGTTGCCGGCGGAATCAAGTGGCTGGCGTTCTTCGTTCTCATGGACTTCGCTGAGCGAGACGAACTGGCCTTCGCTATTTTGATAAGTGGTGTACTCCAGCTCGCCCAGGATCATCCCTTGGTTCACCAGACGTTTGAACGGCTCTGGCGATGAGACATAGCCGCGATCGAAAAGTACTTTGTGCCAGAAACGCGAGTAGAGTAGGTGCAGCACGGCATGTTCGGCGCCCCCCACGTAAAGGTCGACCGGCATCCAAGCTTGTTCTTTGGCGGGATCGACAAATTGCTGGGTGTTATGAGGATCCAGGTAGCGGAGGAAGTACCAACAGGAACCGGCCCACTGCGGCATGGTGTTGGTTTCACGTTTGTAGCGTTTCCCGTCGAGCTGGACGTAGAGCCAATCGTCACTCGCTTTTTCCAGTGGTGGCTCCGGTCGGCCATGCGGCTTGAAGTCGTCGAGATGGGGGAGGTCGACAGGTAATTGCTCTGCCGGCACGGCACGTTTCCGGCCGGTGCGATTTCCCTCCGCATCGATTTCGTGCAAGACCGGAAATGGCTCGCCCCAAAATCGTTGTCGACTGAACAACCAATCGCGCAGCTTGTAGTTGACCGCTTGGCGAGCCACGCCGGCTTGGTTGAGATCGGCGGTGATCTTTTCTTTGGCTTGAGCGGTGGGGAGACCGTCGTAGGGTCCGCTGGAAATAGCCGTCCCGTGTCCGGCAAAACAGTCCTCGGTATCACCATCGGGTGCTTGCACGACGCGGATAATCGGCAGCTCGAAACGAACGGCGAATTCGTGATCGCGAGTATCGTGCGCGGGCACCGCCATGATCGCGCCCGTGCCGTAACTGGCCAGCACGTAATCGGCGACCCAAATCGGAATCGGCTGGCCGTTGACAGGATTGATGGCGTATCCGCCGGTAAACACGCCGGTCTTCGACTTGTCCCCTTCGGTGCGTTCGCGATCGCTCTTGAAGGAAGCGACTTCGCAATACTTTTGTACTTCGCTCGCCTGTGCCGGCGTGGTCAGTGATTCGACGAGGGGATGCTCGGGTGCGATCACCATGTAGGTGGCACCGTACAGCGTGTCGGGACGCGTGGTGTAGACGCGGAGCGCCGACGTTGGCTTGGCGGGAAAGCCTGAGGCTTGCCGCTCGGCTTGCCACGCTGGAAAGTCCTCGCTGGGGCCCACGTAGAAGTCGACCTCGGCACCCGTGCTGCGACCGATCCAGTCGTGTTGCAGTTTTTTGATACCGGTGGGCCAGTCCAGATCATCCAAACCATCGAGCAATCGTTCGGCATAGGACGTGATCCGCAACATCCACTGCCTCAGCGGCAGGCGTTGCACCGGGTGGTCGCCCCGCTCGCTGCGTCCATCGACAACCTCTTCGTTCGCCAGCACCGTGCCCAGGGCCGGACACCAATTCACCAAGGCGTCGTCCTCATAGGCCAAGCGATGTTCGTCTTGAAATTGCTCAACGGCTTCCTCCCCCGCGGCACGAACCTCCACCGGGATTGGCAACTCGGCGATCGGTCGGCCCCGCTGGGTCTGGGGATCAAACCAAGTGTCGTAGAGCACGGTGAAAATCCACTGAGTCCAGCGGACATATTCCACATCGGTCGTCGCCAGCGAACGGTCCCAATCGTAACTGAAGCCCAACATCTTTAACTGGCGAGTGAACTCGGCAATATTTTTCTCGGTGTTGACGCGTGGGTGCTCGCCAGTGCGGATCGCGTGCTCTTCCGCCGGCAAGCCGAAGGCGTCAAAGCCCATGGGGTGCAGGCAATCGCGGCCCCGCATGCGAGCGAAACGGCAGACAATATCGGTCGCCGTATAGCCCTCGGGGTGACCGACATGCAACCCTTCACCACTGGGGTATGGAAACATGTCCAGTACGTAAAGCTTGTCAGCCCCGGGCGTTTCGGGCGCGCGAAACGTTTTGTGTTCTTCCCAATAAGCTTGCCAGCGAGGCTCGATTTCGGATGGGTTATAGCGTGGCATAGTCCGACACGATGCTGAGATAGGATTTTCGGTACAACCCGCAGTGTATCGAAGTCAACCAGTTATCGAAACGACCGGTCAGTAGGCCAATCGCGGTTCATCTGCTAATATTTGTTTGTCAGCCCTCTAGAAATCCCCGAAGAGATTCGATGTTGCATAATAAGACCCGCAACAAATTGATCCTGACCGCCGCTGGACGGGACGCCATGCGCCGCGCCGGTGCCTTTAACGCTCAGTTGCTGGATGTTGTCAGACCCCAAGTGCAGGCGGGAGTCAGCACCGGTGAACTTGATCGATTAATTCACGAGTATACGTTAGACCATGGCCATCGCCCCGCAACGCTCGGTTATCAAGGTTTCAGCCGCAGTTGCTGCACCAGCGTCAATGATGTGATCTGCCACGGAATACCCGGTGATTACGAACTTCGCGAGGGCGACATCGTCAATGTCGACCTGACCACCGTGGTTGATGGATGGTTTGGTGACCAAAGCGAGACGTTTTTGATTGAACCGGTCAGCGAGCTGGCGCGTGCCGTTACGCAGTGTGCTTTCGATTGCCTGCATTTGGCAATCGAGAGTCTCACACCGGGCTGCCGCGTAGCCACAATCGGCGAAACCATTGTTCCCGAAGCCCACCGCCGTGGCTTTACCGTGGTGCGAGAGTACGTCGGCCATGGGCTAGGACGCAACTTTCATCAGGATCCCTCGATTCCCCACTACCCCAACCGTCAAAGTCGAGTCGACCGTTTGCTACCCGGGATCGCCTTTACGGTGGAACCGATGATCAACGGTGGTAGCCGGTTTACCAAACTGGACAAAGCCGATGGTTGGACGGTCCGCACCAAGGACGGAATGCCGTCAGCTCAGTTCGAGCACACCATATTGATGACCGAAGAGGGGCCGGAAATTCTCACCACGACCGAGCACGGGCCGCAGCGCGGTCATCAGTTCTAAGTACGCGCACCCCAGTGCTGGACGAAACCACCCTGTAGATGGAGTGTTTGCCAGCATTCTGCTTTGGGGGTATGCTTGGGGGCGGAAGCGGCTGTCCGCGGACAGCCGTTCCCGGTTACTTACACTGCCCCCTGCAAGGTACTCAACGTGCGACATCTGATTAATGGCCTGCTCTATTCGATTGTCTTAGTGTCAAATGTCTTGGTGGGATTTGCTTTCCCCAGTCAGGCCTGGGCTACACCATCTTGGCAAGACGCGGCCGATGATCGTGCCACACTATTGACAGATGAGACCTTATTCGCCCCCCGTTACGACGCGATCGTTGAGCTACGCGGCAAAGGTGATTCTGTTGCCGCGATGGAATTGATGGAGCAATTATTGCGGGACGTGGAAGCCGTGCGAGCGGATTCTGAAGAGAACCGGTCAGCGAAGCTTCGCCTGATTTCGGTCTTGGCGCTGGAAGCCAACCTGCTGCGGGATTTGAACCGCAACGACGAGTCGGTGGAAAAGCAACAGCGATTGCTGGACATGACCAAGGACGATCCCTCCCTGCCAATGAGGTTGCAGTATCTACAGCTCCGCCAAAACTACGCGGGTTCAATCGCCCAAGCCGGCAAACAACAAGCAGCACTCAGCGAACTCCGCGGCGTCATCGAAGACTACGGTCGGCTGGTTACGGAGTTTCCCGATGATAAAGATGTGGTCATCCAAGCGGTTATCGCTAGCAACAATCTGGGCATTCAATTGGTAAGAGCCGGTCAGCAGCGTGAAGCGATTGAAATCTTCAACCCGGCAATCGAAAGACTCCGCAAACTCCCCGCGGATGGTGACTCACGGGACAAGAAGCTCTCCTTGCTGTTGCTCAACAACGCGGTTGCCACCGGTTCGATCGGAGATCCCTCCACGGCACGCAAGTTGATTGAGGAGTCGATTGAGTGGAAGGAAAAATTAGGCGAAGGAGATTCGCAGGATACCATTCGAGCACGTTTGACATTGGGTACCATTCTCGGGCGGTTGAACCAGTATGCCGAGTCAGCCGAGACCTATCGAATCGTTGTGGACCAACTGCGAAAACTCTATCCCACTGATAAATACCCCGCCGGCACGCTCGATTTGGCGATCGCCATTGATAACCATTCGGTCAGCCTCAGCCGGCTGGGCGAATATGAACAAGCGATCAAACTGGCCGAAGAAGCAAATGGCATGTTTGCCAAACTTGCTGAGCAATCGCCCGGCTTGCGGCAATACTACGCGCGCAGCAGCGCCAGTCTATCATTGCTCAATGCCCGCCTGGAGCGGCACGAACTGGCCATCAAAAACCTGACCAGCGCGATCGAAGCATACGAGATCATGTTTCCAGACGGTCACGCAGAACTACCGGGGCTGTATCGATCCAAGTCGATTATCTTGTCGGAGATGCGACGCGATTCCCAAGCTATCGCTGCCGCACTGCATTCAACCGACATGGCCCGCGAACAGTTCCCCGCTGACGACTATCCCGGTGGTCACTGGATCCTGGCGCAGAGCCTCGACAGCACGGGGCAAATATTTCTGGCAGCTCAAAACCCAGCGGAGGCTTTGACCTATTTTGCCGAAGCGACGCAGATGCAAAATCGCTTGGCGAGCCAAGCGCTCAGGCACATCAGCGAAGCCGAAGCACTCCAGTTTTTAGCAATCGCCGATCGCTTTAAGTCACACTTGTTAAGTGTTGCGGGCGATCCGCGGCAAACGTATCAATTGCTCACCGCTGATAAATCTCGCATCCTCGACCAACAGAAATACAGATACGAGGCGGCACGCAGGTCACGCAATCCAGAGCTGACCACACGCTTGGCGGAATATGAAAAAATTCGCAGCTCGCTGGCAACCCTCTTGTTACAACCTTCGCAAGACCCGAACTCGGCGGTCTTGTTATCACAGCTGCAACGAGCCAGCGAAGATTTAGAACGACAGTTGGCGGAAACGACCGAGGGCGAGCTGGGGATGCTCATTGATTCTCAGCCAGCTGCTGGCGAAGACCGTTTAACCAAGGCGTTTGCACAGTTGCCAGAATCCACAATCTTGATCGAGTTCTTCTCCTACGAGCACGTGGTAATCAACGAAGCAGCCAAACATCGTCGCATCGAAGGGGAACAGAGGATTTGCGCTTTCGTGCTTGACCCGATCGATGCGACCGTCACGCGTGTCGAGTTCGGTAAAGCCGAGCCAGTGCGGTTGGCCGTCCGCGGGCTGGCAGCCGCCATGCCCTTTGGCACCGAGCAGCAAGTGTTAGATGCAATCAACAACACGATCATCACACCACTGCTCAGCCAGGTCTCAGCCGAGTGTCGCCACCTGGCGATTATTCCCGATGGCATTATCAGCGGCGTGCCCTTCGCCTGTTTGCAAAATCCAGAAACGGGAAAAACGCTGACGGAGAGTTTTCAGCTATCGTTCTTGACTTCGCTCGATGCCTTGCAATCGACCAGCCCCAGCATCCAACCAGAGACCAGGGTGCTGGCGGTGGGGGCCGTTGAGTATGGTCCTGTTTCGACAGACGAGCCGCTGCAGTTTACGCAATTGCCGGGGACTCGCGTCGAGTTGGACAATCTTGCCAGCCGGATACCACCGCAAAACTGGCGGGAATTGAGTGGTGAGAGTGTCACCCCTGAAAGTTTGCTGGAAGGCATGGAATCCGTCGAACTCATTCACTTGGCTACGCACGCTTACGTCAAGCCAATTGCCGAAAACGTGACCGCCAAAAAAGGCCTGGGCACCGGGGCGGTGCGTCGCACGGCGGAACAACGCTCTCCCTTGTTGGCGACTCGCATGGCGCTTTCCGGTGCCAACGATCCCGCAAAAAATGCGATTATCACTGGCGATCGCTTCGCCGCCGCTAACCTCAGCGGTGCAAAGCTGGTTGTGCTCAGTGCATGCGAGAGTGGGGTTGGCGAACGCGTGCTCGGCGAAGGAGTGTTTGGCTTGCAAAGAGCATTTCACGTTGCCGGTGCCAAACATGTGATTGCCACGCATTGGCCAGTTTCCGATACCGATGCCGTGCAGTTCATGGACGCGTTCTATAAAGCACTCCTCGAGAAACAGCTCCCGCCGATTGAGGCCTTGCGTCAAGCACAGTTAACGATGCTCGCCCCTGCCCCGCAGACCACCACGTCCGATCCGACTCAATTGGCGAGACGTGGAATCACGTTTAACTTTCAGAAGAAAAAAGCCGGTACCGATGAAACAACTGAAGACCCAACAACTGCACCCAGCACGCCGGACTCCGCCACCGGGCCGACCAAACGTTCGACCTGGGCCGCCTTCTTTCTCAGTGTCGACGGATGAACCAACTCTCGTCGCCAAATATGATGATCAACTCCAGCGTCGATCGTCGTAATACCTGTGAACACGAAAAAAGGACGAGCCCAAAAAGACTGGACTCGTCCCTGATCTGTGACTCTCGCTCGCGACTCGCCTCTTATCACCAGCACATTGGGCTGGCAACCGGAAGGCTATAGCATTTCCATCATTTCTTTGGCCTTGGCCTTTAATTCACTCGACTTCTGCAAGCCGCGCAACTCTTCATAAGCCGCTTGCAATTTATCTGCCTTGGCGGGATCCGTCTCGCGAATCTCTTCAATTTTAAGTTCCAAAGTATAACCCTGGCTACCCAACCGTTGACCATTCTCGATCACTTCATTAAGCACCAACTTGATGTCATCGGCAGCAGGTGCCGTGGTTACGTCGACAGGGTTGTCGGCCGGGCCACCGCCGCAACCCACAGCGAAACCCAACAGCGCAAACATCATCATTGTTTTAAGAGACTTCATAGCGTCTACCTCTCCGATCAGTTTTGAATAGAGCTCAACGAAAAAACCCGCCTGAGTAAACTCAAGCGGGCTCTATTCTCTTATGATTTGATCAATTTAGCAACTACGGGAACTGAACAACTTCTTGCCCGTTTGCACTGCCCAAACCTTGCCAGACCAGGAAGTCGACGGTGTCGGGAACAAACTTAACCGAACCATCGCCGATGGCGACCTGAGCACCCGCCGTATGGCGACTGCGCGCTGGAAAAACTCCTCGCGAGTCAGCCTGACCACAGCCACCACAAACCATACAAGCGGGGAACCTCCAGTTGGGAGGCGCGATCGTATTGATCGTGGTGTTATAGAATCCAGGGGCTATCCAACGGAAACCGGCAAAACTGCGGTGATTACCAGTACCGCCAAGACACTGCTGGCCATACTGCTCGACCATGACTTGCGTAGGATACTGATCGGTCCAACCTCCCGGAAATGGTTGGCCAGCAATCACGTCGCCCAGGATCGTGTAACGTGAGTTCGTGTTGTCGCCTTTGATAAACTCCGACATCATCACCGTGTTCGACAAGCCGTCAACAACGTCAGAAAATTTATTGTAAAAGCGACGTTGGAACATCCCATTGGCGTCCGCAGTGGACACATTCCAGCCACTGTTGGAGCCTTCGCTGAACCCGTAATTGTTCCAGCCAATGTCGGTCCGGTTGGGATGGTCGCGGTCGGATGGGCACAAGAACGTGGCAATCTGGTTGCGACTGACAATCACAGCTCCGGGATTGCCAATATTTTGGTAGTGCGACTGGTCAAATCGCAACAAGTTGAACAAGTTGTTTTGCTCAATAAACGGCAAGATCTGCGTGTGAGCAGAATAGCCTCGCCAGTTGGCCACGTTGTAAACCCCGTCGCCCCAGTTATCGCTGGAGGTCTTGGGGATGCGGCTGTAGGTACTTTCGTAGTTGTGAACCGCAAGCGCCAGGTTTTTTAAGTTGTTGCTGCAACTCATTCGATTCGCGGCTTCACGCGCTGCCTGAACGGCGGGCAGCAACAGCCCCACCAGAATGCCGATGATGGCAATTACCACCAGCAGTTCAACGAGCGTGAACCCCTGCCTTTTCCTTTGCATCAAAATCACCTATTAGAAAAATGAAAAAAGGGCACCCAAAAAAATTTACCAAGCAAACAGACGAAACCACCAAACCCCTCCAAGGCGGCGGTCTACTGCTATTCAGCTGGGCGGCGAAATTGATCCGCCAACAAAGGTGCAATCTCTCCCCAAGTCTATAGGTTAGGGTAGTGCAAATCAACAAAAACGAAACAACCAGGAAAGCACGAAGGCCCAAAAGGTTTCTTTAAATCTCGCAAAAAACCAGGAAAAAACGCTTTTCTTACCGCGCACCCTCGAAACTCGCGATCAAAACGAAATTCTGGAAAAAAACGAAAAAACCCGCCTGAGAACCCCCAGACGGGTTAGTGCATAGCAGCTAGCGAGGAGAGATCTATGGGAATTGGACGCTTTCCTGTCCATTCGCACTTCCCAAACCTTGCCAGATCAAGAAATCAATGGTGTCCGGTACAAATCGTACCGAGCCATCGCCGATGGCGACTTGAGCACCGGCAGTGTGACGACTGCGAGCCGGGAACACGCCTTGCGAATCGGCTTGTCCACACCCACCGCAACTCATGCAGGCAGGGAACCGCCAGTTCGGAGGAGCAATCGTGTTGATCGTGGTGTTGTAGAAGCCGGGGGCAATCCAGCGGAAACCGGCAAAGCTACGGTGCGTTGCCGAAGCGGCCAAACACTGCTGACCATACTGCTCCACGATAGCTTGTGTTGGGTACTGGGCTGTCCACCCACCGGGGAAAGCTTGCCCCGCGACTACGTCACTCAGGATCGTAAATCGCGAATCGGTGTTATCGCCCTTGATAAATTCCGACATCATCACAGTGTTCGACAACCCGTCAACCACATCGGCGAACTTGTTATAAAACTGACGCTGGAACATTCCATTAGCGTCTGCTGAGGAAACGTTCCAACCTGCATTGGAACCTTCGCTGAACCCGTAATTATTCCAACCAATGTCGGTACGGTTGGGGTGGTCGCGATCGGACGGACATAAGAATGTCGCAACCTGATTACGACTGACAGTCACCGCTCCGGGCGCGCCAAGGTTTTGATAGTGAGACTGATCGAAACGCAACAAGTTATAAAGATTGTTTTGCTCAATGAATGGCAAAATCTGAGTGTGGGCGGAGTAACCGCGCCAGTTAGCAACATTATAGACCCCATCTCCCCAGTTATCACTAGCGGTCTTAGGGATACGACTGTAGGTACTTTCGTAGTTGTGAACCGCCAACGCCAAGTTTTTCAGATTGTTACTGCAGCTCATTCGGTTAGCGGCTTCACGAGCAGCCTGAACGGCTGGTAGTAAGAGCCCAACAAGGATACCAATGATGGCAATGACCACCAAGAGCTCAACGAGTGTGAAACCTTGCTTCTTTCTTTGCATATTAGATTACGCCAGTTAAATAAGGGAAATGGGAAAAGTGGGAAAAGAATGCCAATGAGGGTGAGGTCGACCGACGAGCGACCCCGCGCACGGGACACATCCGGTCTAACGTCTTTAAACTCGCGTAACCTGCAGAGGTTCCGTAAATTTTTAATAATTAGTAAATAAACCTACTGACTATTTTAGCCGCACTAATCTTTTGACTTGGGGCGTCATTTTGCGTAAGCGATCAGATTGACGGCTCGCGACGCGAACAAAAGACGAACACGCAATTAAGCGGCTCGATCAGACAACAGACGAAGAGCAAATAGCCATGTTTTTCTATTCCCTTCACTTTACCTGAGACGGGAAATTAAGATATACCCTAAGTGGCGATTCCTCGGGACCAACGGTCCAATTCCCCAACACGAAGTCGACCCGGTTGTCACCGTTTACGTCTGTCAATAGGACACTGGCATAATCACAGCGGTCCCGTTCAATCGAGTGTTGGGTGAATACCAAATCGGGGCCTTGCTCCCACCAGCAAACGGAGTCGTAAGCACCGGGGTCTTGGCCGGCGAATGGATACATGCCAACCCCCACAATATCGAGATCGCCGTCTCGATCAAAGTCAACAGCAGACGCATGGAGGGCGCCGATCAATAAACCCAATTCCCGCGACTCCCATTGGCCATCACCCAAGTTTCTGATCCAGCGCACCCCGTGGTAAGGCTTAGGCAAAAAGGCGTCGAGGGTGTCCCCGTTAGTGTGTAAAACATCAATCAACCCATCTTGGTCGATATCAACCAACTCAAACGAACTGGAGTTATAAGAGGGGTCTGGCAGCTCATGAATCACTTGATGCCGAAAATTCCCCTCGCCTTGGTTCATCCAGATCTCAATCGACTCATATTCTTGCCCGAAAGCGATCACGTAGTCGTCCAGCCCGTCACCATCCATGTCCATCACGCGGACCCCCAACGGGCCGTGCCGTGGGTCAAGTATCTCTACGCTAAACTGGGGCGTGCCGTCGACCGGGCCCTGATTTCGCAACAGCTTGACAGCCCCCGTTTCCAACCAGCCAAATTCGGCAACTAACACATCGAGATCACCATCGCCGTCATAATCGATTAATTGACATTCGACGACTCGAGCGAGTTTAT
>CAZHTX010000069.1:14846-16638 GCA_964535475.1 uncultured Pirellulaceae bacterium | reverse complement strand
TGCGGTGGTCGATCGCGGCCGTCTGGACTGAGTGTCACCGGGATCTCCGACAGGCGTAATCGCATTTTTGCAGCGGCAACCAGCATCTCGCTGGCGAACTCCATGCCCGTGCACCGCAGTCCCAACGCCACGATCCGCTCGCGATCAAATCCTCTCAAACCACAATGCCAATCCCGACAGCGTGTCCCATATAACAGTCGACCGAGGCCGCTGAGCAGCGGATTGCCGATGTAACGATGATGCCAGGGCATCGCACCCGCTTTGATCTCACCGGAAAAACGATTGCCCATCACCAAATCATGTCCCGCCTCCAACTGATCCAGAAAACGAGGCACCTCGCCAAAGTCATAGCTGCAATCCGCGTCACCCATGACGATGTATTTACCACGCGCCGCCAAAATGCCGCCCTGCAGCGCCGCACCATACCCGGGCTCCGCGACTGACACGACACGCGCTCCGTGCGAGGCGGCTATCTCCGCAGACCGGTCACTGCTGCCGTTATCAGCGATCAGAATCTCGTAGCCAAAATTGGCGCACGCGGCTTCCTCATGAACTGGTTGGTGGACGCTCTCAATCAACTGCTGGCTGCTGGCGAGCGAATCGCGGCGGGACAATGCTGTTTGGCAACCTGCATGCGCTTGCTCGATACAAGCGGCGAGCGTGCGAGCTTCGTTGAGACACGGCATCAGCACCGAGACGAGCAAACTGCTCGCAGCCAGCTCGGGCGATGTTCCGGTCGCAAGCGTTTCGGAGCGATGATTGCTGCTGGACTGATTCGTCGCGGTTTTCATTGCGGCACCTCCGCCGCACGCCCGTCGCGGCGATTTCCCAAGTGTTGATAGGTGACTCGGTCGATCGTGTAAGCAATGTTGTGGACGCTACCGTCGGCCATCACGAATTGTGCGCCGCTGGCATGCGCGGCCCCAAAACTTCCGATCGAAATCACATCGTAGCGATCTTGCAACAGTGGCCAAAAGGGATGCGTGCTGCGGTGGTTGTCATTGTTAAAGCCACCATACATCGATTCGTTATCACCCCAATCCATACCGGTCGTGTAGGCATCCCGCATGACATACTTTTCGCCGAACAAGAAAGTATGTGAAGTGCCATCGGTAATATCTGCCAAACGCACACCACGCGCTAGCCAACTTATGCCGGACCAGTCTGAGGGCGGCCGTGGCCAACCATTCGTTCTCAGCAAGCGATTGGCATCCGCCAAATCGGCTGGCCCTGGGAATTCCGACGGCCAATAGATGAGCCGGTTTGAATCGGGAGCGCCATCCCCCGCGTTGGCCGCATAATCACCACGCACCGTCGATTCCAGCGGCGTGGTCATACCAATCGGCAACGGACAACTGGGGCAATTCGGGCTGAATCCAAAACGATCGCCACCGCGCCGGCTGGGGCAATTATAAATCGGCACGGCAGCCTGCATCCGCATCCGCAAAGCTTGCTCCCGCAACGGCGGATCACTATGGTAGCTTCCCATTTGGTAGAGGGCCGACTGTTCAAGATAGGGCAGCAATGAGAATGTCCAACTGCCTGGTTGCCCGGCTGGTGAGCTGACATCGGCAAAGCCGGGCCACTGGTAACCCCAGCCGCCCGAGGGCAAGCGACGATGCGTGGACTCAAAATTGAGAGCGGCCAAGCCAAGTTGCTTCAGGTTGGACCTGCACTCCATTCGCCGTGCGGCTTCGCGAGCCGCTTGGACTGCAGGGAGCAAAAGGGCAACCAGCACACCGATGATGGAGATGACCACCAACAGTTCGATCAAGGTCATAGCCGCGCGATA
>CAZHTX010000069.1:0-14746 GCA_964535475.1 uncultured Pirellulaceae bacterium | reverse complement strand
GCCGATGAGCCGATGAGCCGATGAGCCGATGAGCTTGGGTAGATATTCACGAGCGTGACACCATCCCGGAGACAAGCTTGAGGACCAAAACGGGGCCCTCCATAGAGGCGAGTAGATAGCAGCAAGGAGGCTGTGTCAAGAAAAACCGGTGAAAACACTGGGTTTTTTGAAAGGCGTCTGAACCGCTGAATTTGCTTCACGCTTTTTGAGGCTATTCGTGCTCGCGCTTAGCGCAGCGGTGCTCGTAATCGTAAGCGATTCCGGCAATGTTTCGGCGAGCGCCAGGCGATGAGAACCGCGAGCGATTACGATTGTGAGCACCAGCACGAAGTGATTTGCTTCCGCTCCGGGCTTGTCCCGGCGGAGCAAGCAACTGGCAGCTACATCACGCGCCGCCCAATTACCTTTTTCCTGCCGCGAGTCGCCGAAGGCGAATCGCGGCAGGAAAAAGGGGGCGGTTTTCAGGGGCCGGCCTGGTAGCTGCCACTTGTTCCCCCGCCGAGGCAAGCTCGACGGAAGGAGATGCCTGCTAGCTTCCAGTTGTGATCCCGTCCGAGGCAAGCTCGGCGGAAATTGATTCCGCCCGCCTGCGGCGGGCGGGGCGGAACGGGGATATGATCGTGGGGCGAGGCGGGGAACGTGCTAACCAAAAACCTCCTTCACCGCACGAGGCAAGCTCGCGGGGGTCGTGTGCTCTTCACTCTTCACTCTTCACTCTTCACTCTTCAACTTGGGGCCTGCTTCTGGCTCCGCTTTGAGATGATTGAACGCTTTCGTGTAAAAGTCCGCTCCGTAGGTCAACTCACCACCTTGATGGCCGACCAATCCGACCATTGCCGCTAGCGCCAGCAAACCAGCTTTCCAGATAAAGTTCAATCGCTTGCTTGATTTCTTGACTCCCATCAGGGCGATCAGGGCAAGCAGCAGGGATAGCGCAGCCACGATCGTGCCGCTCCAGCGATGCGCGTTGACTTCCTCACCCCAGCCCGCCTGGTAACCGGGATAACCTTGCGTGGCGGCAAAGGACCAACCCATCGCGCTGGACACCACTGCCGTGACGCTGCCGATCAACAAACATGCCAGCGGAATTTGAGTACCAACTTTCGGCCACACGACTCCCAACACAACGAACAATCCGCCAATCGTTAGCAACGCAATCGGAAAGTGAACCGTCGCCGGATGGAAGTACCCCTGAAAAGCCCACACGCGATCTACCGAGCTGCGCGATTTCACGGGAGCCGGTTCGGTGGGCTCAGTCGCGTCCTCGGCCTCGGCCCCCGCCGCTTGAGGTTGCAAACTGGCGCCCTCCGGCCAATCCGCCCCTTCCTCAATCCAGACTCGCACCAACGCCAATTCGCCAGCCGATAAGGGGCCGCCATGCGAAGGCGGAGGCATCAGCATGTCAGGATCCTCGGCGATCAAATAGTCAGCATACAACATGCTGTAGGTGGCGTCTTCTGGTTCGATGTAGCCCAAAACGGCGTCACGATCATCGATCTCAAATCCCGCCTTAGCTTTGTTGCCCGCGTGACATTCGAGACAATGTTCGACGAAAATCGGCGCGATGTCGCGTTCAAATTGGACAATATGCCCCTCCGCATCAGTAGCCGGTTGCGCGTCCTGGGCCGCTCCGACTATGGGTGCGAATCCCAGCAAGCAGAGGAACACACCCGCGTTGACAAATGGACGAACAGCACCGCGACGATGTCGAAAATTCAGCATGGAATAACAGATCCTATGTGTTAGGACGAAGACAGTTCAGCGAAGGCCAACTCGCTTGACCAAGCTGCTCACTTGACCAAGCTGGCAAATTAGCACGCGAACTGGGGGGGCGGGGGGTATATTTTGGCTTTTCATTGACTCTCGCTATCAACCTCCATTATCTCAGCATCCGAACCGCGCCGCCAGTTGATTGCTGAAGAAAAATCGTCCCACCCACCCAACTCAGCTCGCACCGTCGATCCGCCCCTTCAGCTCGGCTACTAAATCTTTCGAGGCGACTCGCCATTGCTGCAGCGAGTCCCGATCGCGGACCGTAACGGAGCCATCATCGAGCGTTTGCCCATCAACCGTCACGCAGAAGGGCGTGCCAACTTCGTCTTGCCGTCGATAGCGGCGGCCGACCGCACCCTTCTCGTCATAAAAAGTCGCCATCTCTTGCTTGAGTTGGCCGTAAATTTCCTGCGCCGCCTCGGGCATGCCATCCTTCTTGACCAGCGGAAAAACAGCCGCCTTGATGGGAGCCAAACGCGGATGAAACTTCATCACCGCTCTGGTCTGCAGTTTGCCATTTTCATCCGGCGCCTCATCCTCGCTGAAGGCTTCACACAGGAACGCCAGCACACCCCGGTCGGCTCCCGCACTGGGCTCGATCACGTGGGGGATAAACCGCTCGCCACTGATCTCGTCGCGATAACTCAAGTCGCGTCCACTGCCGCGATACTTGGGCTTACCATGCTCGTTTAGCTCGACCTCCAAGGGATTGGTGTCGGGATTAAGCTTGCCTTCCATATGGCTGCGAAGATCAAAATCACCTCTATGCGCGATCCCTTCCAGTTCGCCAAATTCGCCTTCTGCCAAAAAGGGAAAGGCGTACTCAATATCTGCCGTGCCGGTGCTGTAGTGGGCCAATTCATCGGCGTGATGCTCGCGGAGACGAATCGAATCCCCACTTAGCCCCAAGTCGGTGTACCAGCGCACGCGACGATCGCGCCAGTAACGATACCACTGTTGCGATTGATCGGGAGGACAGAAAAATTCGATCTCCATCTGCTCGAATTCACGCGACCGGAAAGTGAAGTTACGCGGAGTGATTTCGTTGCGGAAACTCTTGCCAATCTGAGCAATCCCGAAGGGGACTCGGACCCGGCTGCTGTCCAGAACATTTTTGAAATTGACGAAAATCCCCTGCGCCGTTTCGGGGCGGAGAAAGGCCACATCGTCTTCGCCACCAAGCGCGCCGAGCGTGGTCTTGAACATTAAATTGAATTCACGGGGCTCGGTCAGCGTCCCCAATTCATTGGCATCCGGCCCCAACACTTGATCGAACTCGCTCAACGTATCCAAGCTGACGATCGGTCCGTCGTAGCTCAGCCGCTCCAGATCTTTACTGCGGAGTTTGAAAAATTTGAGCGCCTTGCGCTGAATCTCAGCATCTTCCTCTGCCGCTTCGACAGCCGTGGCGACAAAGATTTTGCGGTCGTCGACTTTGGCCCATCGACCGCGAACTTGGTCAAAGCGGTAACGTTTTTTCGACTGCCGACAATCGACCATGTAATCGTGAAACAGATCGTAGTGTCCGCTGCATTTCCAAACCTGCGGATGCATCACGATGGTCGAATCAAGCCCCACCATTTCATACGTCCCCGGAGCGCCCTCCGGAGTCAGCAATTCGTTGTGGCTGGAGATCATGTCTTGCCACCATGCTTCCTTGACGTTCCGTTTCAGCTCAACCCCCAGCGGCCCGTAGTCCCAAAAGCCTTGCAGACCACCATAGATCTCGCTGGACTGAAACATGAATCCACGTCGTTTGCACAACGAGACTATTTTTTCCATCGAAATCATCGCGCTATTGGCCTACCGGTGCAAAGGAAAGAAAGCGTGCAAAGGAAAGAAAGCTGAGAGCAGCAGGAGAAACTGCCGCTAGCAGCAGTTTAGCGACCTCGGTGGTCATCCAGCCAGGGGCCCCCAATTCTGACCGCTCAGCAATAGCTAGTCGTCGTCAAGTAAGTCCTCGGCGTAACCCTCTGGGAACGGGTTGGCCAGATTTTCATCCAACTGACGATGCGGACCCGAGGCCGGCCGGCCCCCAGCACTCCGTTTTGAATGCCGCCCCGCATTCCGCCCAACACCCGCGGCAGGGGGCAAACTCGCCCGGGAAGACGATTCGGGGGGAGCGGCCGGAGGCGGCTTGGGTGAGCGAGCCGTGGACTTTTTCGCAGGCTGTTTTTTGGCGGTAGGCTGTTTGGTTGGCGGCTTTTTTGCTGGCGGCTTTTTTGCTGGCGGCGTAATTTTGGGCTGAGCACTGACGAGCGGCTGGTCGTCGATTTTCTTAGCAACTTTCCTGGTCGCGATTGGCCTTTTGTGCCCGCCCCCGGCAGTGGGCTGTGCGAACAACTCCAGCCACTGCTGCAGTTCCTCCTGGTCGGTCGGTGGCGGCGGTTTCTCGTGCCCCGGCGGCATGGCTTTCGCCTGTTGGTCACCTTCTGCCCCGTGCAATTCGGCTTGCTGCCGCCGGGGCGGCCAGGGAATTGCCAAGCGGGGGCCTCGTTCCAGCAGATCGGCATACCACACGTCCGCGTCAAAGAAAGTGGCTCCTCGCCTCGAGGCGGCTCGCTGAATACGATGATCCGAAGAGATCACCGTCAACCGCTTGGGAGTCGCGTGGCGGGTGATAATCTCTTCCAACAAATCATCCGCTTCGCGATGGTTTACCGCAAAGCGAATTTGGATGCGAAGTTGCACAAACTCGCTCGACCGTCCCTGCGGCGGCTTGCTGGCGTCGAAGACCAAACAGGTCTGCGCGGCCAATTCCGCGTCCAAGTGCTCGGCCAAACGATGAATCAGCCGTTGCCTCGCTTTTTCCAACCAACGATCGCCCCGCGTGCGATGCAACACATCGGACTGATGCAGCAAGTTGTAAGCGTCGATTAACAACAACATATTCGCCTCATCGGCGATTTGGCACCGAGTTTGCTCCCAGCAATGACCAGCCGCACAGACCAGCACGCGTTTTTTTCCGGCTTCTAGTGTAGCCGTTGCTGGCAGCTAAACAAACCACCACCTGAGCCCCCTGGCTTGCCACTGTGACGGAAATCTTTCATAGAATGATTAGAATCAATCAAATATTGATCGAAATCTACCACGCCATGGAAGCAAACAATCAGCGATCTCTGACTTCATGAACTCCGCAGCTCAGCAGCACCCGCGGACGCTAGTGGCTTGGAATCCGCGAGCCGGAAATGCTGGCAGCGCGGCCGAGGCGTTTGCTTTTTTTCGGGCTCAACCGGCAGTCGACATCGTTGAGACCGAATCGCACGAACACTTGCGAGCGTTGGCTGGCCGGGCGACGAGCGACGGCTATCAACGTCTGGTCGTAGCTGGCGGCGACGGCACGATCAACGATGCCGTCACGGGGATTGCCGAACAAGGCTTGAGCGAGGCCCCCGAGCTGGCAATTCTACCGATTGGAACGGCCAACGATTTCGCCTTCACCTTGGCGATGCCCGACGATTACCTGGCGGCGGCAGCGCGGTGTTTGACCGGGGTGCCACGGGCGATTGATTTGGTCAGTTGCCAAGTCGGCGAGGCGGAGCGTTATTTTTTGAATATTGCCGCTGGTGGTAACAGCGACGCGGTGACTCGTTCGTTAACCCCCGAGATGAAAGCCCGCTGGGGAGCTTGGGTATATCTGCGCGGCGCGATGCAAGTCATGGGCGACCTGACATCCTTTCATGTTTCCATCCGCTTTGAACATTCCCAAGTCCCGTTCGAAGTTGATCTCTGGAACTTGCTCATCGCCAACGGGCGCACGAATGCCGGACGTTTGCCGGTCGCTCCGCGGGCCAATCCGGAAGATGGATTATTAGATGTGATTATGATTCGCGACGGCACGGTCACTGACCTGCTGGGGTTAACCTCGCGGTTTCTAATCCAAGATTACTTAGCGTCGGAGCAAGTCATTTTTCGACAAGTCCGCAGTTTGGAGCTAACCAGTTCCCCTCCCCTGCCCTTCTCGCTCGACGGCGAGCGGATGGAGACGGCTCCCAGCAAGCTGCGATGTGTGCCGTCAGCGATATCAATGATTGTGGGGGCGAACTACCAACCGTCGACGTACCGAGATGCTAGTGGCTAGATGCTAGTGGCTAGATGCTAGATGCTAGTTGCTAGTTGCTAGTTGCTAGTTGCTAGTTGCTAGTGGCTAGTGGCTAGATGCTAGATGCTAGTGGCTAGTGGCTAGTGGCTAGTGACGTCCGATCAGACTTTCGCGGAGCGAAAGGAGACTAAAAAACCCCGGTGAGCATATCTGTGCAGATAAGCTTACCGGGGTTACGTCGATAATTAACTAATAAGAGCTGTTGATCTGTCGGCAGGATTAGGTGCCGAACTCTGGTCTGCGGTAGCCGAGTTGCTGTTGCAAGCGGTTGACGATGGCGCTGTGCATTTGGCTGACGCGTGATTCGGAGAGGTCCAAGGTGGCACCAATCTCCTTCATGGTCAATTCTTCGTAGTAATAAAGAATGATAATCAAGCGTTCGTTACGATTCAGACCTTTGGTGACCAACCTCATGAGATCGGTCTTTTGGACTCGGCGAGTAGGATCTTCGCCTTTCTTATCCTCGAGCACATCGATCTCGCGGACGTCCTTATAGCTGTCGGTTTCATACCATTTTTTGTTCAATGATACCAAGCCGACCGCGTTGGCTTCGGACTGCATTTTCTCCAGTTCCGCCATACTGATGCCCATATGTTCGGACAGTTCAATATTGGTGGGTTGGCGACCATATTTGGTCTCCAGTTGCTTGTTAGCCTCGGCCAACTTGCTCGCTTTACTTCGGACCAGCCGGGGAACCCAATCCATCGTCCGCAGCTCATCCAACATGGCACCTCGAATTCGAGGCACGCAGTAGGTTTCGAACTTGACACCGCGGTTCAGATCGAACGCATCGATAGCGTCCATCAAACCGAAGATCCCGGCGCTGATCAAGTCGTCTAATTCAACGCCGTCGGGCAGTCGCTGCCAGATCCGTTCGCCGTTATAGCGAACAAGCGGCATGTATTGTTCAACCAGCCGATTCCGAAGAGTTTTATTCCCCGGCTCGGCTCGGTACTGGGTCCAAACCTGCTGGATATCATCGTTAGACGTGACCGTCGCAGCCATTCAATCCTCCGTGATCGAGCGATCGCCTGCTGTATGTTTCCGACCCGACAATAACTTACGCTTCTAGGCATCCGGCCTGGGAAGCTCGTCAGTTGTCGGTAATTCGTCGCCTGTAGATTGAAATTCACTACGGAACCAATCCAACCGACGCCGATACTGATTCTCTGTGTCCTGGCGAACCAGGTAATCCATGATGGAGCCGGCCAACCATCCTAAGATGGCAAAACCAAACAACGCACCAATTCCCGAGCGAATACAATCGACCGCTGCCTCTCCGGCCAGCGTCCCACGGAGGATGACCGTGGCCAACGCAATCGCTCCTAACGAAGCGGCGAAAGCCCCTGCCATATTGTTCCCACCCGAAAGTGCTTAAAGTCGGTCCGAAAGTCTTAATAGCTCTGAGCAACTGATCACGACTGGATCAAGTCGCCAAGTTGTTATCGGTTAGCGACCGCAAGCATGTTTAACTAAATTTCCTTTGTTGGCAAATTCTTTTCAAAGCAACTTTTCGGTACAGTTCGCCTGATGTACCACACCGGTTTACCGCCCCCGCGAGGTTGCCCGCCAGGAGGCTGTTGATTACGCTTCATCGGCCGATCACCGCAAGACCACTGGCCCAACTTGCCACTTCCCCAGCGACAGCGGGACGCAAATCTTCCGGCACTTGTTGACCGGTTGTCAAATAGGTTAGCCCCAGTCCGGCAGCCAGCACCGCGGCCAGCATCCCGGCTGGATGTAAGACTTCGTCGGTCTTGCTGATGATCACGCCGCTCGGTTGAAAGCCGGAGAAGGCTTGCAGACAGCTCCGCGTCGCCGCGATCGAGCTGTTAGCATCTAACACTAAATGGGTTTGATCGGGCTTGAGCAGCGGCAGCAGTTGTTGCATCTGCCGCAGTTGGTCGCTGCCCCGTGGACTATGGCCACCGGTATCGACAAATATTTGCTCACAGTCGCTCAACTTGGCCCGCGCCGCCGGCACGTCCTTCGCGCTGCGGATCACGGCTAAGGGGACTCGCATCGCATCGGCGTAAGCTTCCAATTGCTCCACCGCCGCGGCGCGAAACGCATCGAGCGTCACCAAGCCGACCTTGGCTTTAGCACGCAAGCGAACATTGGCTGCCAGCTTGGCGATCGTCGTGGTCTTGCCGACGCCGGTCGCACCAATCACGGCAATCACGCGTTGACGCTGGACGTGGACGCCAACTTGATTAGCGGGCCTCTCGCCACTGATATGATCGCCACTGATATGATCGCCACTGATATGCTCGCTGCTGATATGATCATGAGGAGGCGGGATCACGCGGAGTTGCGAGCAGAGCCAATTCGCCATGGCGAGACGCAAGTTTTGCAAGGTGGCATCGGCTTCGTCGACGTTGGCATCAGGTTGCCAGGAGATTCCCAGGCGAGCGGCCAGTTGAGTGGGATGCTGTTGAGAGTATTGCGGATCGCCGAGCGTGGCAGTCAGCCACTGTTGTGCCAGCCTCGGGGGCAAACCTTCGGCGGCGAGGGCTTCGCACAGCGTATCGGCTGCCCATTGGTTTTTGGCAACCGCCTGTCCGTCAGCTTGAGGCAATGCCGCTGATTGGTTGTTGCTCGGCCGCAAATTGTCTGTGGGCTGCAAGTCGTCTGTGGGCTGCAAGTCAGCGGCTGATCGCAGGCCGGCGGTCACTTCGACACGTTGCCGACCGAGCATGCCCCACAATCCGGAGCTGACATTGCGAGTGTGCAGGATTGTGGCCTCTGGCCCCATCTGCTCTCGAATCGTGGCCACGGCGGCATGAAGATCGGCGGCTTGGAAAGTGCGGATGTGCATAGGGCTTTACGAGGTTCCTGCCATCATTCATCACCACCGGCGACACCCATCGATTCGATCGCGGTGTCTTGGGTGATTTCGAGGTAAGACAACACGCGGAGATCGGGAATCGCCGCGAGTGTCAGTTTGCGAACGGCGGGACGGACCCGGGGGTCGACCAGCATGACGGGCGTGACTCCGTGGGTGACCAGTACTTTGGCCGCGTTGAGAATTCGCCGGTTGAGTTGTTCGATCGCTTCGGCCTGCAGACGCACGATCAAACCTGAGTCGTTGTGTTCCACCCCTTCGCGAATCACATCTTCCAGCGATGGGCTGAGGGTGATCACATGCAGCCGATCGTTTTGGTCTCGATAACGCGTGCTGATCGTGCGGGCCAACCGCTGCCGCACGCGTTCGACCAACCAGATCGGATCTTTGGTCCGGCCGACATGATCGCCCAGCGTTTCCAGAATGATCCCCAACTGACGAATGGGGACATCTTCGCGGAGCAACATCTGCAGTACTTGTTGGACTTCCGAAAGCTTCATCTGCCCGGGGATCAATTCCTCGACTACGGCCGGGGAAACTTCTTTGAGTTCATCGAGCAGGTGTTTGGTGGCATCGCGCGTCAGCAATTCATCGGCGTGCTTACCCACGATGCGCTGCAGGTGGGTAATCAACACGGCGTTCGGTTCGGCGATCGTGTAGCCGTAAATCGCAGCCTGTTCGCGTCGTGCGGGATCGATCCAGACGGCCGGTTGTCCATAAGTGGGATCACGCGTCGTTTCGCCTTCGATAACGCCGGTGGTCATGCCGGAATCGATTGCCAGCAATTGCTCAGGGCGAACAATCCCCCGCCCCACCCTGGCTCCGGAGATATGAAATTCGTAGCGGTGCGCCTCGAGGTCTTCGCTGTCGCGGACCCGCACCTTGGGCAGCAACACACCGATATCCTCAGCGATCCGGTTGCGGATTCCGGTGATCCGCGACATGAGATCGCCGCCCCGCTGCGGGTCGGCCAAAGCCAACAAGCCCCAGCCCAACGACAGTTCCATTGGATCGACCGCCAAGTAATCCTCGGGACGTTTTTCCGCGGGAGCGGCTGCCGATTGTTCTTCGATTTCTTTTTGCCGAGCGGCCCGCGCGTTATCGCGGCGCCCCTGGCGACTCATCACAATCGCCAACCCGAAGCAGCCAATTCCTAAAGTGGCCATTGGCAAAGCTGGCAGCTTGGTGACCATCATAAACATCAGGAACACGCCGGCGATCGCCATCGCGCGGGGGTTGCCCAGCAGTTGCTCCATGAATTCTTGCGGCAGGTTGGAAGTCTTAGCACTTCGCGTTACCAGCAAGCCGGCGGCGAGGGAGATGAACAGCGCGGGAACTTGGCTGACCAACCCATCACCGATCGTTAATTTGGTAAACAGGCTAGCCGCATCACCGAATGACATGCCGTTGCGATAGGTGCCGATGTAGAGGCCCCCGATCACGTTGATGATCATGATAAAGATGCCCGCCACCGCATCGCCTCGCACAAACTTGCTGGCACCATCCATGGCTCCGTAGAAGTCGGCTTGGCGGCTGATTTCCTCGCGACGTCGCTGCGCATCGTGTTCGTCAATGATCCCCGCGTTCAGATCGGCATCGATTGCCATTTGACGTCCGGGCATACCATCAAGGGCAAACCGAGCAGCCACTTCGCTGATCCGCGTCGACCCTTTGGTGATCACCACAAATTGAATTACGACAATGATGATGAAGATGATGAGACCGATCTCCACGCGGTCTCCAGCGACGAACTCACCAAAGCCTTGAATCACACCACTGAGGTCTCCACCACCCTGCTTGCCCGCTTCCGATAGGATCATCCGCGTGGTGGCAACGTTCAGCACCAAGCGGGCCAAGGTGGTAGCCAGCAGCAAGGTGGGGAAGATGCTGAACTCCAACGGACTACCGACGTAAACCGTCGTCAGCAAGACGATCACCCCCACAGTGATGTTGGCAGCCAACATCAAGTCCATCAAGAATGGGGGCAACGGCACCAGGATCACGACAAGGCTGCCGACGATCGCCAGTGGGAGGATAAGGTCGCGATAGCGAGCTAGTTGTTGCACGTTTGAGTCCAACCGTCCGTTCTTCCGTGTCACCAGCTCTCCGTCGCCGGTCACTTCCGCGAACGCACCTTACTCAAACCGCGCGATTCCGGTCCAGATCGGTTGCCCAGCAATTGCAACTTGAAGAAATCACATAAAAGAAATGAAATCCCCCCGAATACATCCAGCCAGCCACAACGAAGTGGAGCAAATCGCCCCCCAAGCTGTGAAAGGCCATTTTCCACAGTAGCCAATTCCTAAGAAATATCGATTTTTATGTCTCACAAACGACCAGTTTTTGCCATCGAGCTAATAGCAACTTGATTTTTTCTCTGGCAGCTTGGTGGCGCTCATGAGACCTCATATGTCAAACATCACTTCTCAAAGTCACACGACTTCCGCGGAGTCATCGCAACCATCGCGATTGAACTCGCAGAGCGGTTGTAATCCACTCCTTGCATTTCGGGGGGGGGGCACTCTACCGCATTCGCTCGAGCAACTTCGGCAGTTCGCCGACGGCGAATACGCTTGGGGGCGTTTGCTCGGTGAGGGGACACGAGCGGCGGTGTACGCGGCGACCGAGTTAAGTTCGGGGCGTTCGGTGGCAATCAAAATCCCCAAAGAAAGGAGTTTGGCGGCTAACCGGGCGATCAAAACTGAGTATCGCAACCTTCGCCAATTAGCGCAACGGTCGATCGTTTCCGCACACCGTTTATTACGGTTTGCCGGCGGTTACGCATTGGTGTTGGAGCCGCTGCGGGCTGCGCCGTTGCTGCCCACGCTGCGAAATGATTTGTCCGTTGGCCAGTTGCCCGATCTGGATCGCCTTCACGACGTGCTGGTCCCCTTGGTGGAAGCTCTGGCAACGCTGCACGGGCGTGGCTGGATCCATGGCGACATCAAACCGGCACATATTCTTTGGAACAATGAGGGGCAACCATGTTGGATCGATTTCGAGACAGCCACCCGTTGTGACCGCCCCCTCTGGTCACCCGCCCGCTTTCGCACCGACGGCACCTTTGCCTACCTGGCTCCCGAAGCGATCGCCGTGCGGCAACCGCAGACGGCGAGCGACATTTTTAGTTTCGGTCGTCTGCTGGCAGTCTGCTTGTCAGGACGCTTACCCTCATGGGATCCCTCGCATTCCGAATTGCGTTGCCAACAACGAATCGCTTCGCAGTTGCCTCATGATACACCGGGCGAGTTGGTGCAACTCTGCGTGGAGATGCTCAACTTTGCCCCGGCCGATCGCCCCTCAGCAGACCAAGTGCTCGCCAAACTGCGGGGTAATACTACCGCGGTGGGAGTCGCGTCCGCTGTGGCAGATGCACCCGATACGGCAAGCATGATTCCTGCGGCAAGGATGAGCAGCAAAGCGTTGCGGGAGATTCACTGCGGAATGCTTGCGGACGGTGCCCCAGCAGGACCGCGAGTCGTCTGCTTGGAACGCAACTCGCTCGCCCCGGAAGCGGTCGAAGAGGCTTTGGCATTGACCCCGGGCGATTCTCCGCGGCTGCTGCTCAGCGCCTGGTGCGAACGCAGCGCCGAGACAGCCTTTCCCAGCTTGGATCCGATCTTCGAGCAGCTCGGCGATTGGCTTGGTTGCCTGCCGGCCACCGTCCGTCAAGCTTGGACGCCCCCCTGCGAAAGCGCCCTGGCCGTGACCAGTCCCGAACTGGCGGAAACATTCGGGCTGCCGACGGCGGCACCTCGACAAGCCTCCGCAGCCGAGATCGAACAAGCAACGAATTGTTTAGTACGGCTATTAGAGTCGATCGCCGGCCAGCGTCGCTTGGTGTTCGTGCTGCATAACGTCGAATGTTTGGACCCAGCCAGCGGCCGGTTGTTGAGTCAACTGCTCAGCCTGCCCAAACGCAACGATGTCATCGTGGTGGCGACGACCGCCAACCCGGCGGCGATGGAAAGCAATGTGGCTGCGCAAACGCTGCTGCGGAACGTAGCCGCTTAGGTGCGAAACTCGCTTGGCCTAGAACCCTAGCCTCACGTTACTCAAATTTTGTTTCGCAAAACGAACCGATCCTATGTGCCCGCGATACGTGGCCTATTTTGATTGTTCCAGGGCACTGCCACCATCACGGTGATGGGAAGAAAGAAGGCCAACTGTCGAGTGTTCCTATGTGCATAGCATTTTTTTGAGATTTATCCGGCAGGGGGTTGGATATGCGCCGGCACATGCTAAGATGCGAATGTTCAGTTCCATTTGCTTCCACCTTCTGGAGGATTGGCTATGCCTCGACCGAATCGTTCCGACGTCTATGATCCCACTCAGCACGGCGTCTACCACTGCTTTAACCGGACCACACGCAGGAGCTATCTCCACGGCATCGATCCGCTGACCGAATACGATTACTCACACCGCAGAGACTGGTTCCGTGACCGGATGAAATTCCTAATAAAACACTTTTGCCTAGACCTTCTTTCCTATGCGATCATGCCTAACCATTGGCACTGTGTTATTAGAAACCGGCCAGACTTGGTCGAGCAGTTGTCGGACCGTCAAGTGGCCATCCGCTGGCTATCGCTCACTTCAAGGAAGCCGACTCGAGGCAACAAAGGCGGCAAAATCCGAAAATCTGAAATCGATTCCATTGTCAACCAACCTGAGCGAATCGAGACGCTTCGGGTACGGCTCTCCGATATTTCCTGGTTCGTCAAACTGATGTGTCAAACCGTGGCGCGTCAGTGCAATATAGAAGATGGTTGTACAGGTCACTTCTTTGAGGACCGTTTTAAACTGAAACCTCTGGAGGAGCAAGAGGACGTATTGGCTTGCATGGCTTACGTCGACTTGAATCCGCTGCGAGCTCATTTGGCCGATTTGCTTGATGATCCCAACGCGATAGTTTCGATTCGCGAGCGACTGGAGACGCTTGATGGGAACGAAGTCGACACGTCGGATTGGCTTTCGCCGATCGAGTTATTTGGAGAAGCGGACGGATTGCCCGGGGCGGTTGTCAATGATCTTTCTTTAGAGGAAGTACAATCGCGTCGTCGGCAGATGGGGGAGAATTTGGGTTGTTTGCCGATGACCTTCGAGGCTTACGTCAGTTTGCTGTGGCAATTAGCAATTGAGTCGCGTCCCGATTTGCAAGGCAATCCCGCGTTGACCGCTGGGCAGATGCGTGAAGTTTGTTGGCGCGATGGCCAGCCGATTGATTTGGAATTGTTAAAAGAGCAGATAAAAGAGTTGCGGCGGCGAAGCAACGCTGACTTGGGTGGGCATGCGGCAATCGCCAGTTTGAAATTCATGGCGCGCAACATTCCGTCGCGGAAAGACCGTGCGGGCGCGAAGCTGGCACCCCCCAAATAGTCACATCGCCAGGCGCGACAAGCAGATCCCCTCTCCCGAGCATCCGGCGAAAAAAATAGCCGTCGGTTGGCGCTGGGAGTATGCGCGGAGCGGCCGAAATTTCACCAAAACAGCCCAAAATCGACCACCCGGCCCCATCCCACTCCGCCAACTTCACTCCGCCAGCACCCCAGGATGCACCAGAAGGTGCCTGTCCCCGATTCCAACGGGGCCTGTCCCCGATAATGAGTTAGAGTCAACGGGGCCTGTCCCCGATAATTTCGGCGGCTCGTTAGAGCGACCCCCAGCGGCGACGCAAGATCCATTCGCCGCACAACAGTCCGAATAACAGCGACGCCACAGACCAGTGGTTCCAAATCGGTTGCGGCGGCAAAGGCCGGATCCGAATCGCACGGCCGGAGGGGATTGCCGAGAGCAGCTGTTGGGGACCATCGGCGACCCGCACAGCCACTCCTCCCGTTTGCTCAGCCACTTCGGCTAACTTGGCGACGTCAACGACCGAGTCGCGCAGTTCGGCAGCATCATCTTGCACGACGAAGTAGTCCGCGGGCGGATCGGAGGCTCCCAGGGGCCGCGTCATCACGGCCCGGTAACTGCCCGCAGCCAAGCCCTCGATCAAACCTTGAAACATGCCTCGGCCACGCTGGTCG
>CAZHTX010000068.1:0-16660 GCA_964535475.1 uncultured Pirellulaceae bacterium | reverse complement strand
CATAGTCAGTACAACCGGCTTCGAGGCATCGCTCGCGGTCCCCATTCATGGCGTTGGCGGTAAGGGCGATGATCGGCCGTGTAAACCCATTGCATCGGAGTTGCCGAGTTGTCTCGAAGCCGTCCATCTGGGGCATCTGCATGTCCATCAGCACAAGCTGGATAGGTCGTCCTTCTTGCTCGCGTTGCTTAATTTTTTCAATCGCCTCCATTCCGTCGTTCGCCGTCACCACGTTGCCTCCCGCTTTGGTGATGAGTCTTTCGGCCAGGAAACGCATCTCGCGACGATCGTCGACCACCAAAATATCACCGTCGATCCGGGTGCCGTCTTGCGATGCGTTAGCCGGGCTGACAACGGCTAGCTCAGTCCAGCCGATTTGGGTTTCCACATGCTCTCCGCAATCGATTGAAAGAGTGAACGTGCTGCCGTGTTGCAAACGGCTGCGGACTGAAATGTCGCCGCCCAAGGCCTGAGCCAACCGCCGACTGATCGTCAAGCCGAGCCCAGTCCCGTCAGGGATATGGGCCGCAGAGTCTTTGACTTGGGCGAAAGGCTGGAACAGTTTGTCGAGGTCCTCTTCGTGAATTCCCTGCCCCGTGTCGATGACGTCAAGTTCCATCCGCTTTTCCCGCGCCACATAACGCACGACAACGCGAACCTCACCTTTCTCCGTAAACTTGATCGCATTGCCGAGCAGGTTGAGCAGGATCTGACGGAACCGGACCGTATCGGTTTCGATCTCCTTCGGGACCGGCCCTTCGCAATGAACGCTGAGTGGCAGCTGTTTTTCATGTGCCCGGACTTGCATGAGCGCTACCACTTCGCCGATCAAAGTACCGGGACAGACTCGCTCCCGGTCCACCTGCAATTTGTCGGCGTCAATCTTGGAGAGATCCAAGATGTCGTTGATAACCTCCAACAGAAATCGACCGTTTCGGCGGACCGTTTCAAGGCAATGCAAGTCATCGGGGTTCTCCAAACGCTCATTGAGAATGTCCGCGTAGCCCAAGATCGCTGTCATGGGAGTTCGAATCTCATGACTCATTTTGGCCAGAAATTCGCCTCGTGAGCGATTGGCTGACTCGGCGGCATCCCTCGCCCACAGCAGCGACTCTTCCAATGCTTTCTGCTTTGTGATGTCGACATTCATACCAGCCCATTTGGTGATATTTCCATCGGCATCTCGCATTGGGGCGGCGCGGACATGCGTCCAACGCCAACTTCCGCCGGGGCTACGCAGTCGGAATTCGGCGTCGAGGTTACGTGTGGATTCCACAGCGGTTTTCCAGGTCACCTCGAAAGCCGGGCGGTCGTCAGGATGGACCGCTTCGAGCCATCCGTTGCCGAGTGCATCCCCGGCAGCCTGTCCTGTATAGTCGAGCCAAGTAGGCGACTCTTCAACAACCAATCCATGTTGATCGGTCTCCCATACCGCTTGAGAGATCGCCTCCACCAACACGCGAAATCGCTGCTCGCTCTCGCGGAGCTTGTTCTCGGTTTCCCTTAGACGAAGGAGCATGACATGCTGGGAGCCGACGATTGCGTCAACCTCCTGACACCGAAGTGCGTCAAGTGTTGTTTCTGCCTCGGCCAATCGCTGCTCGTTGTCCGCTTGCTCGTACATCACGCATTCCTCACCCTTACGCGTAAAGCGGTAAGAACTTTATCCAGATCCTTGAGTGTCCCTGCGATCATCACCTGTGGCGGCGGATCGAGAAGCACTAGGCACGGCGTTACCAGCACTCGATGCTCAAGAGCCGAGCGATAGTCTTTCAATACATCGACGCACTCGACAATTATTTCGCAATCTAGCTTCATTCTCATCAATTTTGCCAAGTTCTGCTGCGCGGCCAGCGAGTTCGGCTCACCGTCGGCTAAGAAGAGCTTTAAGCTGAGCACGGAATGTTTCGGTTCGACCGGCGGCGCAATCGATTCAGCTTCGCTCATGCGTCCTCCTCTCCGCGAGACGTCTCGACCGGCTCGTCGGAGCCTACTCGTACGCCGTTGTCGGTGATCTTAAAAGAGTGGAACACATGCGAGTGCCGGCTGCCGCGCGACTTGACAATCAGCAAACGCCGCCGATGCTCATCGCTGGGCCAGTCTTGCTCCAGCACTATCAGCGTGTCGACGAGGGACGAGATGCCAACACCACTGATCGAATGTGCTGACATTCCGGGATCAGCTTGATTAAGGAAGATGCAGATGGCGCCTCGTGACCTACAATACGTTAGAAGCCGCACGAGAAAATCGAAGGCCACCTCCTCGGAACCCATCCGTCGGCAGGCGCTGATCGCGTCGACAATCAGATGCTCGGGGCCAAAATCGTCGAACACTTGAAAGAGACGCCACAAATGCTCTTCGGCCCCCATCGATTCAGGCATCGATGCTAACACCTTCAAAAATCCCCCCTCAAGCGTCGAAGTGAGATCAAAGCCGGAACTCTGCATGCTAGTTGTGAGGCTCTCGACGCTTTCTTCAAAATTCACATAAAGAACACGCTCCTGACGCTGGCATGCCGCAGTAGCGAACGAGCTAGCTATCGTCGTTTTGCCGGTTCCGGTGGTTCCGCCGATTAACACACAGGTGCCCCGAGCGAGCCCTCCATCAAGCAAAGGATCGAGCCCCGCAACGCCCGTCGAGACCTTCCCCTCAACCTTTCGGCCGAATTGGGGCCGGGTGATCGGCATCAACGCCATCCCATTGTTTGTAATAATGCAGGGAAACTCGTTGCTCAAGAATCCGGAGCCGCGGTACTTGATCACCCGCAGTCGCCGCGTCGTGACTTGGGCGATCACCCGATTGTCCAGGTGCAGCACGCAGTCGACCATGTACTCAAGGCGGTCGTGGGCGTGAGATTGCTCTAACATCATTTTCAGCGTCAGCACCGCCGTTTGCCCGTGCCGCCACAGCCAGTAATGCAGCGCAAACAACTGGTTCTCGCGATCATGGGGCGAGCGGAACAAGCGGAGGATGACATCAGCGGCGTCGATAACGATTCGCTTCGCACCGAGGGCTTTCGAATGGCCATCGAGAATGGCGAGCAATCCGCTGAGGTCGAACTCGCCGCTCTCAACAAAATTTGACGGTAAATCCGGCTGCAAAATCAGCAGCCGACCGTCGCGTTCCAGAGGCTCGAGTTCCCAGCCAAGCGACCTCGCGTTCTGGCGGACAACCTCGGCCCGTTCCTCGAACGTGACAAAGATCCCAGGCTCGCCACGCAGGGCACCGCGATAGATGAATTCCAGGCCGAGAACTGTCTTGCCAGTGCCCGGGCCGCCGCGCACCAGCGTTATTCGGCCCTCGGGAACGCCCCCCAGCAAAATTTCATCGAGACCAGGAATGCCGGTAGGGGTTTTAGGAGGGGGCGTACTCCTTGCTTTTCCTGGTCGTTCCGAGGGCTGTTCCACCATCCTGGTCCTTTACTTTCGGTTCGACAGTAACCTTGCGCTGACGCCGCGAAATTACACTGTTTAGATTTAGTTAGAATATGCGAGCGATCAACGAAATTACACCTAACCTACCCCTTGAATAGTTTGACTTGCCAGGGTAGGCACCGCAAGTGGGCCAAACGATGGAAGATTGTCTCGGATGAATGAGGCGATTTTGGGTTCGCTGCGGCCCTACCCCTTACACGCCCCAAAGGCGGCGAAGCAACTGTTTTTGTGCAGCAGTTCGACGTGGGCAAAGCCGACGCGGCGAAGCAGTTCGAGCTGATACGTGACCGGTCGTGGCGAATCCTCGCAGTCGATGTATTCGAAGACCTTTTGGCGGTATTCGATGCCCCCCCAGTCGCTCGAGGTAATCCCCGTAGCGCGACCACATCAGTTCCTGGACGGGCCTCGTCTCTTGAACTACCAGATCCGTGATCCAGAACGATCCGCCGGGACGCAGCACCGAAATAACCTTTTCAAACGCGGCCCGCCAATCCTCGTCGTCACGCAAATGATGCAGCACCGCGGCGGCCAGCACGACGTCGTAGCTTTCCTGGGGCAGATTGGTTTCGCGGAGATCGCAGTGCCAAGTCGTCACCGTGTCGATACCAGCGTCGTTGACTCGCTGTTCAGCCCGCTCAAGCATCGGGCGGCTCAGATCGAGCAAGTCGCTGGCGAACGGTTGGCCGTAAACCTGTCGAAGTTTCAGCGTGTTATTGCCGGCTCCGCAACCGATGTCCAATACTCGCTCGATCTTCGGCGTCAGTCGCACGGCCGCTTCGGTGATCAATTGCATTGACAGCGGCGCATCGATCGTCGCGGACTGGCCCGTTTCCAAGTTGCTGAATCGCTCGACATCCGCATCGAAACGCGCGGCGATATCGTCGATTGTCGACTTCGCTGAAAAGTCGTTTACTTCGTATTTCAGTTTCGCGGATCGTTTCCCGTCCGTTTCGTCCATCATAGAAATCCTGCATTTGGCCTATCTAAACTGTTACCCTTACGAACCCAATCGTACGACAAAGGTTCGCCAAGCTCGATCGGCCTAGCGTTTGGCGAGCCGCTCGATTGACCGGATCCCCAGCTCCATCTTTGTTCGAGCCGACACGTTCGCCGAATGAACACGGATGATCGGCGGTGCAAAACCGGCCGTGACGACCTGTTCCTCGATCCACTTCACCACGTCGTAGCCAGTGCCACGCTCATCGTTTCCCAGATCATGATCGAGACTGATGATCTCGACCATTCCCGTGCGAAGTAGCTCGATCGCTTCCTCGGGCCAATACACACGATGCCATCCCTCCGGCGTCTCCCGTTCGTCATTTAGGTAGACTTTCAGGTAATTTCTTTCGATCGTCGGTTTTGTAAAATGTCGGCTTAATTTTGCATATTGGAAAATGAAATGGCATGGCGAAGGCCGGTCAAAACAACGATGTTTTGTTGTGGATAGCTGCACCCTCGGCTCGGATTTGCGTCACGGACAATTTTGCAATCAGGCCGTTGCCTCGATGAGACCGCAGTTGTTTGGACGACAGTTTTTCCCAATGGTCAGCACAGGTTAACTGCAATTGCTTGCCGAGCCACGTTAGATACCAGCGGCGATTTGCTGCTTCGTGCCAAAAGCCGACCGGCACGTTCTCGAACATCCATGGCAACCAAAGATAGTTTGGATAGGCTGCCTTGAGTCCGAAATACGGCGTCTTGAAACGCTTAATAAAACCACGACCAAAGTTTTCGCGAAAGTCTGCTCGGCGAACTTGATACCAGTCTGTTTTCGAATTGTAGCCCAATTTTTTTGCGAGCCAGATCAGGTAGGCTCGGCTGTTTTTCTCGTTGTCCCAGAATCCAATCGGTACTTGCCGAAATTCCCACGGGTGCCATTCTCGTTCGGGAAAGAGTTCACGCACTGCGTTGGCTGGATCGCCGTCGTAGTGCTGATCAAACAACTGTGCATCTTCGAGATCTGCAAGGTGCTGACGCGTCAACTTCAACCAATCGTCGTCGTTCTTGAACTTCAGTTTCTTGCCGATCCATCTCATGTATTCAATACGGTTTTGCCTTGATTGAAAGAAGCCGAAAGCAACTTGTTTGAACATCCATGGATAAAACGCTCGCTTGGGCTAAAGCTCACGGACGAGATCGATTGTCCGGTAACCGAACTGAAGCAGTGACGCACCGTGGTTGTCGGCAAAATCTTTATTGGTTTCGCCATACCAGTCGTCCGGTGCCTCGTATCCGAGTTGTTGCCCCAGCCACTTCATATACAAAACGCGGTTTTTGCGTTCCGGCCAAAACCCCTTCGTCACTTGCACGAACAGCCATGGCTTCCAATCGCGGTCGGGATAGATAGTTCGCACGAGACGCTGGACTGAGCACTCGAAGTGATCCATCAACCCCGCACCATGTAGGTCGTAGATGTCGTCTTGTGTTATGCCGCACCAGCCATCGGGGCTTGCAAAGCCTTTTTCGCTTTCAAACCAATGAACAAACTTCGCACAGTTTTCAAGCTGATGCCAATATCCTTTTGGAGCTTGCCGGAACAACCAAGGCTTCCAGTCGTACGTCGGGAAGTGCTTCTGCAAAGCGCGAACATAGGAATGCTCGTAGTACTCGAGGAATCCATGGCCGCGTCGGTCGGTGAAATCCTCGGACGTTACCGCATACCAATCCACGGGCTTTTCAAAGCCAAGCTGAATTCCTAGCCATTCGATGTATCGTTTGTGATTGTGCTCATCGTTCCAGAAGAACGCAGGCAAGCGACTCATTGTCTCCCACTCAGGATGCTCCAGACTCGCGTACCGAGCATGGATTGGATCCCAAGCTCTCTGCGTTGACCCATCCCGTGCATTCGATTTCCATGCTTTCGAGTAAGTCAAGATCCCGACCATGGCCACATCCGTAGTCGAACAAGGATTTGGACTTGTCGAGCAGCCCATCCCGGAGCATGCAATTCACGGGGAGCGAAAAGCTGGCTCTTTTGATTGCCGTCCGATGACGCTTAATTTCTACCGGTGTGTTTTCGATCACTACCGCTTTCCTGCCGTTACCAAGTGATGTCGCAAACTGTTTTGTGTGAGCGTAGAATACTCTAATTAAGGACTTTCTAGCGTGAATTGAGCTACATGGGGAGGTGTTGCACAGCGGCGGCCGTCGATCGCGGCGAAGCGTTCGGGTTGCGGGAATGGCCAAGGATCGGGGAGTTGCTGCAGCCACTCTTTAAGTCGATCTTCTCGGCGATCGAGGTTCATGAGGAAGCAACGTTCGACGATTTTGTTCGTAAAACGAGTGGTTTCAAGCGTTTGCATCTCGTATGGATTCGAGGGCATTGTTTTTGGTAAACTCTAGGGTCGTGAAACAGTTAGGGCTGATGGGGTGAATTCATGCCGAACGAGACCAATATCCTGCCGAACGTCAGCATCGCTGGACTCAAAGCGCTGGCAGATGCTGTGCTTGCACCCAAAATGCATGCAAAATTGGACGATCTACTGGCACGCAATGCAGACGGCACGCTCTCAGCTGAAGAATTGGGAGAGCTGGATGCGATCATCGAGCAGATCGATGAATTGAATCTTTTGAAAGCTCGCGCCGAGTACACTCTCCGACAGCAAGATCAGACAAACGACCAGTGAGTCGATATTTGTCAATTGAACTACGGCAGCGAGTTCGAGATGCTTATGGAAGCTGCTGTGCCTACTGCAAAACTGCAGAATCGCTGACCGTGGTTACGTTCGAGGTTGAACATATTATTCCGGTTTCGCGGGATGGGCATTCGAACTTCGGCAACCTTTGCCTGGCTTGTCCAGCGTGCAATCGTTTCAAATCGGATCGTACTAGTGGAAAATTGGCCGATGGGACTGAGGTTCCGCTTTTCCACCCACAGCAAGACAAATGGGCTGATCATTTTGATTGGACCATTGATGGAACCATTATCGTTGCGTTGACCGATATCGGAAAAGCGACAGTCAATTTGCTCAAAATGAACCGCAACCAAGTCGTCAATGTTCGGTCACTTTGGGTAGCAGCTGGACGACATCCGCCTAATTGACGTCGTCTGGCTCGGGTGCGCCGTCGGGGAACTTTTTCTGGAACCGTCGAATGGCAGTGGTGACGAGTGACTTGGCGATGGTGCGGGTGGCTATAGGCCTGAGGCGTGAGACGACAGGCTTGAGTGTTTTCCTCAGGTCTCACGCCTCGAGCCTCACGCCTCTCATGACGCCCCAGTCGTTCATCGTGTCGGCGCGGCCGATATCCAATGTTTACTGGGCAGTTGCAGGATTCGCTCGGCCGGGCGAACCAGGCGAGCAACCTTGGAGGTTTGAAGAGAGAAGAGAGAAGAGAGAAGGGTGAAGGGTGAAGGGTGAAGGGTGAAGGGTGAAAGCCTATGCTCATTCCTTCATACTTCGCACTTCGCACTTCGAACTTCACACTTCCAAAGGCCATCCCGATCATGACCACGTTGATCGCTCGCGGCATGAAATGGCGGCTTCACGATACTATTTGCCTGCTTCTCAGGCTGTCTTGGTTACTCAATGCCAAACTAGAAGAGCGCGTGCCTAGCAGGACTCGATGTTCGTATCGGACTTTTTTCCAAACACACGATTTAACGCATTGACACGCGGCTGTTATGGCCATACGGTAAAATGAGACTTGTACAACTAGGCGTTTCGTGGTTCCTGTTGCATGGAATAGCGGTATGAATAGATTGCTCACAACGGACATTCAGCAAAGTTCATCGCGTTTCTTACGCAACTGCTTAACTGCCCAGCAAAGCTGGCTTCTAAATCGACGTCGAGGCTTCACGACCGTCGAGCTCATAGTGGTTATTGCAATCTGCTTGATCTTGCTTGGGCTTTTGCTGCCAGCGGTCCAATCTGCGAGAGAACAGGGCAGGCGCGTACAATGCCCCAACCGAATGCGACAGCTGGGCCTTGCTGTTCACTCTTTCGAGAATACTCACAGGAAATTGCCCTCACCAGCGCTTGCCGATAACCCTCGGCTCGTCAGCGAGCCCAGGATGATCGGCACCGTTGAGCAACTTGCTCCGTGGCTAGGCATTCTTGGCGCAGAATCGAATGAACCGTTTCTATTAGTCGGTGGCGACGCACCACCAGTATTGCGGTGTCCATCGTCCATAGGCCCGCAGCGCGTTGGGATCCCAGCAACCCATTTCTCAACGGTTCCCATTGCTGGTGGCGTATCCACCACTTCTGACTTTTCATTCAATGCTGGGTGTAGTGGAGGTCAGGACGGTCAGGTGCGTGCTGAGGGGGCACTGGCTCTTTACGTCTCGCGATTGCAGAAGCCAACGCGGTGGCGTGACTTTCAAGATGGGCTTTCGCAATCCTTGCTAGCTTGGGAGTCGAGCGGTGATCGGAATGAGAATGTCTTCCAGCAACCTTTGACGGAGGCATTTCCACTCGAGCATCCTGCAATCATTTGGCCGCGAGGCGATTCACGGTTGGAGGTCATAAGCGTGACCAGGGGCTCGAATGCGACGCTCTTCTATGCCTGGTCTGGCATGCGTATGGCAACCATGTTTGCCTACAATCACGCTGGCCGTGCTGGAGATCCAGGCGGCGGCTTTCAGAACGTTATCAATGTCGTCAATGGACGTGGTCAACCTTTCTCACGCCACCCTGGAGGCATTAACGTAGCGCTCGCCGACGGGTCGGCTCGCTTTCAGCCTGAAACAACCGACGCGAGAACGTTGTTTCAAATGGCCTCTGTTCGGCAAGATCGTCGCGAATAATTGAGCTGGGAGTAAGACAATGTCAGAAAGCAGACTCCGCATCTTTGTTCTGTGCACGAGTATGCTGTTCGGCGGCATTTTGCTTGCCGCCGGGCTTGCTAAAGCCTCTGCCCTAGCGGGTGGACAACTAATTCGATTCGCAGGCCGCGATTGGTCGGAGACATCCAGCTTAGCGATGATAATTGCCGAGGTAGTCATCGCTTGCGCAATCATCATCGCTACCGACCGTCGTGCATCGCAGGTTGCTGGCCTTGTACTTTTTTGCATCTTTCTTGCTGAGTGGGTGAGGCGCGCGCAGTATGGCTCATTGGGATGTAATTGCTTCGGGCAAATAGACGTTCCATCGCCAATTACGCTCGGTATTAATGTGTCGGGAGTGCTGTGTTTTGCTGCGTCGCTATTTTTCTTTCGCAAGACGCAGCTAGAAGGTACGCAAGCAACGATGCCGCGGGCAGTATCATTTACGGTGCAATCTTTGCGAACTGCTGCGATCCCGCTTGCTGTCGTCGCCATGCTTATCCCGGTTCGTTCGGAATTCACAAAGGTCGTTAACAGATCGGATCCGCAACAAAGCGGAGGTGTCGCAATCGTGGGAGGGGGGAGACTTTCGACTCTTTCCGATACCAAGTTTGTCGACGGAATCGTCTCGATTGAAAATACAACCCAGTCAACAATCTCGCTAATCGGATGCCGCCGCACCTGTGATTCATATAACGCCGAGAGCTTTCCAGTCACCATTCAACCGGGAGCCCGCTACCACCTGCGGATGAAGCTGGCGAATACAAAGAAAAAAGCTAGTGTCACAATCTTCACTTCCTCTCCTACCAATTCGCGACTGTCAACGCGAATTTAGGCTTTGAGGATTCACCGTCCGTTTGGTTGTTTGTTTCCTGTCTAGGAGGTACTTGTTACGCTTTGTCGAATGCTTACGGCCGCCGCCATGCTGCTGCTCGTGATGGGTTTGCTCATTGACGATCCAGTTCGCAACGTCGCGCAAGCGATGGAAGTCATTCCTGCGCCGGAACCCGTTTGGGAAGAAGTTTGCACGGCCACCAGCAACACTGACGTTGGCACCCAGCACCCAGCGTTTTGTCACTGTTCCGATCAATGCAAGGAAGCAGGGAGCGGGTCCACTTATGGCTGTTCGACCAATAATGAGGTGGTCGTCTACATCGAGGGAGTTCCATACTGTCGATGTGACTGCCCACCCATCTAGCGAGTTGGCGGTTCGCGAGCGAATGTCAAATGTTTTGTTGCGTTGCTTCGCAGGTGCTTTGGGGCCGTAGAAAAACTAATAATTAGCGGTGCACAACATCTGTAATGAATTCTCGACACGATGATTGAGCGACTGACGGGTGCATGCAAGTCAGTCGCTCGTTCTGGCTAAGCGAGTTTGTCATGTTATTGCGGCACGTGCTACTGAAAACGGAGGGAGATTGGCTACGGTTCCAAGACTCTGCTCTACAACCCGCAAAAGCCGGATCCTGCCTCATCAAGGTTTCTTCGTTTGCTTCAACTCAGGAGTACCTCCCGTGATCCGTGGACGCAATCCTTCACCTGTGCTTGCATGCGTGATGCGATCGTTTTCGCAAGCATTCTTCGCCATCTACGCGATGCTAGCTGGCTTGGCACCTCTGTCTCAATGTTGGGGTGAGTCGCCTTTCGAGAAGGCGGTCGAGTCGTGGAAGATTTTGGACAGTAGAGCTCGTAACATGGGTTCCTGCGAAATGCGCGTCAATGATTCCGGTCGCGGGGGGTACGTGTGGGAAGGCGAGGAAACGCAATACGAGATTGCGAGGGAGCTGGTGTTGGCAATCGATGAGGCAAACAAATGCAAGCTTCAGATTGCACCAGGTACACCGAACCCTGACATCGTCCGTTTGTCAGCCATCAATGATGACTACGCTTTTTTCCTCCATAAAGATGAAGGCGAGAGTGGCGACTACGTGCTCGATGACTATGTATTACTCAGTGACTCGAACCAGTCGCTGATCTCTCCGGCGAGCGGCAATCCGATCAGCCCGCCGAGTCTCGAGGATCCTCTGTGCAGTCCACTCAAGATGGAAGAGGTCAACAGAAACCTCAATCTACGAGATTTGACTGATCCCATGTTCAAACTAAGTGGTACCGAATTCATCGAATCCGGGCTCGTAGCGATGACTTTCGAATACAAGCGGAATAATACTGACCCTCGGCTGGCCAAACGGATAATCGTAGCTGATCCAAAAAATTACTGGCTTCCGGTCCGCAGCTCATTTTCAATCGGAACCGATAGCGGGTTGGAATTACGGGGAGAATCGACTTTCGAATGGTCAGTCGATGACGGCGTCGTCACCGCCATGTCAGAAAGCTTTGATCTGCAACGCAGTGAAAATGGAGAGTATCATTCCCATGACACCTTCGTGCGGACGCGAGCGATCACCTTTGGCGAGCCAAGTACCGAAGCGTTTCGCATGTCGTATTACGGTTTCCCTGAGCCGTCCGAGTTGCTGGCGCGTGACACGAGCAAGATCAATTGGTTCTCTGTCGCTTTGGCTGGCTGCGGAATTGCTTTGTTACTCGTAGTTGGATATCTGAAAACACGGTCGGCGTAGAGCTCTTGGATTAATGTGTTCGGCGTCGATTCGCAGAAACGGAATCGATTCGGGGTGGTTGGCTTTGAAGTGTTGCAGCAAGGCGTCGGCTGCCGCGGCCGGATCGACGATGCCTCCGTTGCTGGCGACGTACGAGACGGTGTCGGAAGTTTGCGTGCCGCGGGTTGCTTTGGGCGAGAGGGCTGCGACTTCGAAGTTGTATCCGCCGGCGGAGATGCTCATTAGGTGAACACCAACCCGCGGCCACCCGAGCGTTCAGCCAGCTTGCGAGTGTTCTGGGCGGTTTCGACGATGGCGCGTTGAGCGTCTTCGCTTAGACCGAGTCCCGATCGTTCGCCGGTTGGATCCACCGTTGAAACTGGCCATAACATTTTCCCCATTTATACCGGAGTTTTTGTTGCAATGCCATTGTAACTTGCTCTAATGGGCAGGTCGGTTATACGGGTCTGAGTTCTTTCGAAGAGGTTCGAGCCTTGTGCCAGACGGACTCAACAGCTCAACAGCCGTTTTCTGAGCTTGGGCATGGGCGGTGCAGACTCAGCTCGCAGCACCGCAGAAGCAGAACGCTCATCGGGTCGTTTTCGCGAACGCATCGTTTTTTTCTTGATCGGTGGACTGCTGATTGCTGCTGCGACGAGCAAGGCAGCGTATCTATTGACCAACCCATTTGCGGATATTCATCTCGGGCTACCAGCCGAGGTGATCTGGCTGAGCGTTGTCATTGATTTTGCCTTGGGTGCGGCGAATCTGGCATTAGGTCGAACCAGATTGCTCTCATTTGTCAATTTGGTCGTCTTTACTGGATTTTGTCTTTTCAATCTCGTGCGGTTTGTCGGTGGCGAAACTACATGTAGATGTAGTGGCTTTTTGGAAATTCCAATCTGGATAACGCTTCTACTTGACCTGTCTGTCGTTTGTTTTTTTGTTCATAGTCGACATCGCCGGCAGGAAGCAATTCATGGGGCTAAAGATCTGCACACGATCTTCGCAGGTGCCAATCCGATAGTCGGCGGAATTGCCGCTGGGGCCGGATTTCTGATCGTTGTTGTAGTTGCGTTTCCAACATTGGGCTTGGGTTCGCTTGGTGATCGGCTGTTTGCGAACGGAGCGATCGAAGCCCAGGCAGCCTATCAAAATGATCTGCAAGTTGGACAACAAAAGTTGATCGAAGTTGCGATTCGCAACAATTCTAATTGGCCAGCGAGGTTTGTTGGGGTTCAAGGATCATGCAGTTGCTTATCTATCGCAGATGACTTGGCGGCGAGAGAACTGCCACCTCGAGGACATGCGCTGCTTCCGATATGGATAACGCCGCCACAGACTGGAAAGTTGCACCAGCGGCTCACGATATTTCTGGAGCATCAGGAGCGTTTCCGGATCGATGTTGAGGTGGTTGGGTTTGTAAAGCGAGGTGACTGATGCGAAAGTTCGTTTTGGCTACGCTTGCCACGATCGGCTTGGGCGTAGGAATGGTTGGAGTCGCGGTTAATGCTTTGGCACAAGGAGGGCCGATTCCGGTCCCGATTCCAAATTGCTCGATACCCGGAGGAGGCTGCGCGCTGGTGCTGGGTGGCGGTTGTGCTGGTGCGTGTACAGACGGCATTCCTGGAAATGACATTGCGTGTTGATGCAGGCCGGTGCCAAATGCTCCTGCGAGTTGCTATTGCGAGGCATACGATCCCTGGTGGGGTGGTTGATCAATCTCACTCTTGATGTGCTATTTACAAATCACCTCCAAGACCTGTTCTGCAGGTTTTGGAGTTGTTTCGTAGGATGCTGGCTAGCCCTAGAAACTGCCTTTTTTCAGGTATTGCACTAATGCTTCTCATATGTATTCGTGTTGTTGCATTGATAATTGTTATCTGCTCTCAATACAGCCTTCTTGCTGACGAGCGAGCAGATCGTGTCCAGTTGGGCAAGGTGTTTTTGTCTGAAACACGGCTCCAACAATGGGAGAGCCTATTTACGGAAGGTATACAGGAGTTCGGCCTCATTCGGGTGACAAAGGATGGCAGGGTTGCCACAGAGGCTTGGTTTGAGAAAGAGCACATGTTGTTCCGTCGTATGGAGACGAAAAACCGCGTTATTACTTACGTCTCCAACCCGGATTACCTTGCGGAAATTAGGACTCGCGGTAGCGAGAATCGTATCTATGGAGTTCATCCGTCTGCATCCAACTCCGACTTTGTTTACGTTGACGCTATGCCATTTGCTATCAATTCGTCGGTCAATTTCATGCGGGAAATGATCCCGTCCTATTTACTTGAAAAAAAAATGTCGGTACACGACTACCGATCCAACGCAAATAGGCACATCGTTGAGTTGGAATACACCGAAGAGGCCGACAAGGGCTTGATCGAACTGGTTTTCGATGACGATGTATCACCTCTCTTGCCAGTCGAGACAACATTCGGAAAGGGAACCCCCTACGCTCGACATTTGATCAGCTCGGATTTTCGCCAGGTCGCTGGATACATGATTCCTCATAAGGTCGAGGAGATGAACGACGCGCATGATGTCGTGACTATCGAATTCTTTCCCGAGGATCGATTGGATCCCGCGATGTGCCGACTTAGCCATTATGGCCTTCCGGAGCCAGGTGAGCTGAGCGTCTCAGACTTCGGTCGCAGGGGGATGCCCTGGCTGACTATCACATTGATCGTCTTGGCAGTCGCCGTAGTTGCATTTGTTAGTTACATTCTGACGCGTAGGCGATTGGCTCAAGGGTAAAACTAATGTCGCATAGTTCTCGGGCTCGTCAGCGTATCGCGTTTACGCTGATCGAATTGTTGGTGGTAATCGGGATCATCGGAATATTGGTCGTATTGTTGATTCCAGCGGTGCAGATGGCCAGGGAGAGCGCGCGTCGCACAAGCTGCTCCAATAATCAGCGACAGTTGGCTCTGGCGGTGCATTTGCATGAATCAACGCATCGTAGACTGCCTCAAACTCTGAGTGACCGCCGTGATACGTTGTTGCTGTTTTGGCAAGCACAAGTCCTGCCGTTTATGGAACAGGAACCACTTTTCGATGCTGTTCGCAGTGAAATTCGAAATGGTCAACCGATATTGTCGAATCCATATCGCCGAACAAACGTCGGCACGCTTCAATGTCCATCGAACCCAGATCAGGGGCTGCTCGTTAAGGCTGACGTAAGTTTGTTTGCTTTCACGGATTATTGCGGCGTCGCTGGAGCGTATGAAGATAACGGCATTTTTCCGCTGGATCTTCGCAAAGAAGGGACGGTGTTCGCCCAAATAACGGGTGGCACATCCAATACATTTTTGTTCGGCGAACGACCGCCAAGTGATCTTGATGAAGGCTTCGGCGCGTGGATTGGTGGACAGATGTCGTGGCCAGCTTCAACGTACACCAATGGAATGCGAGCTATGTTCCCTGATCGAGCTCAGGTCAATCTACTCGATGGTTGCGGTAGCCGAACTGATCTAACGTATCAGCGGGGTGAACGTGGAAATCGTTGTCCAACCCATCATTGGAGCTTTCATCCCGCCGGGGGAAATTTCGCAAGGGCGGATGGTTCGGTCGAATTCGTGAGCTATGAAATCGATCGCGACCTATTGGCGAGACTAGCGAGTCGAAATGATTGACAATGTGTTGATGTGCTTATCCTATCGATAAATGTTAGTTGCGAGGGCATCGCTCAGTCGCACCGACGAGACGAGCGACTTGTTAGACGGATGCTTTGGCTGGGGCCGGTTTGGTGGTGACGCAGGGATTGAAGTCGTCGGGTTTGAATGGCTTGCGGCGGCGCCAGCGATCGAAAGAGGCGTGAGGCTTGAGGCGACAGGCCTGAGGTGAAGTTTCGGTGCTTTGTTCTTTTTCAGGTCTCACGCCTCACGCCTGTAGCGGCACCTCCAGATTCGCTTCGAGCTCCGCAACCATCTTGTCGGCCAGCGTCGGATCGTCCAGCTTGCGATGCAGCATCTCCATCCCGCGTGCCGTCACCTCGCGTTGATGCGTCACCGCTTTGCTCAGCAGACGGCGCTGGTCCTCCGGGAGGAAGTCCAACAACGCTTCGACGAGCGAGTTGCGTGCTTCAGTGAGGCAATCGCCGGACAGCCCTGACTCGAATGCCTCTTGGTTGACGGAATCCTTGTCGGCTTGCGGTTTGCAGGCCGCGAATAGCACTTCACCGAGAAGGAGGAAGTCTTGTGTCATCTGGGGGATCAAGTCGCCATCGACTGCGTCAAGCAGACGAACGTCGGAGAGCGTCTTCACTCGGCGAAGCGTGGTGTTGTCGATGTCAACGATCCAAACACGACCATGGCGGTCAACGAATTTTTGCATGGTTGGACTTCGAGGGTTGGAGTGTGTCAGGTATGATGGGGATGTTCACGAAATCAAACTAAAAAGGAAAAGTTCATGCTCACCCCCAATTACAACGCTGTCATTCGGCAAGATGGTGACTGGTGGATCGGATGGATCGAGGAGGTTCCCGGCGTTAATTCACAGGGAACCACCAGGGATGAATTGCTCGCCAATCTTCGCGAGGCATTGGGTGAAGCGATCGAAATGAATCGCGAGGACGCTCGCAAAGCGGCTGGTGAGAGCTTTGAGGAGGTGGTCATTCAGCCGTGAAGCGTCGTGATTTGATCCGGCATCTCGTGGATCTGGGATGCCAACTCGTTCGCGAAGGCGGCAATCATTCGTGGTGGGAAAACTCGGCTACCGGTGCTCGCTCTGCCGTCCCGCGTCACCGGGAAATTTCGGATTACTTGGCTAGGAAAATCTGTCGCGACCTTGGGATTCCCGAACCGTAAACCCTCGTCGTACTGTTACGGCGATCCACCACCCACATTCATCCCACCACCGGTGGACGATTGCGTCGGCTTGAGCGTCACGTCGGCCGAGACGACTTCTTCCAG
>CAZHTX010000067.1:10341-16708 GCA_964535475.1 uncultured Pirellulaceae bacterium | reverse complement strand
CCATATTGGCTGACCAATCGAGCTCTTCATGGTGCATATGTCCCGAGGCAATTCGTGCGCCGTTGACATACAGCACCAGATCATGCCCGTCATAAGCGAGAACCTGATGAACCCAACGCTCCTTAAAACCAGAATACTCTTTCATCTTACTGCTCAATTGAACATCCGCACCGTCAGCTCCTCGCATTTGAAAGACGGTCTCCCAATTATGAAAGCCAAACGTCCAAGGCAGCGGTTGCTGCGGATCACTGCTGCGGGCCGTCATGATCGCGGCAACGGGCTGGTTGACGTGATGACAAAGCCACATTTCCAATGTGAACGATTCTGCTGGCAGAGCCGCCGCAGGCATGAGGTGCGTCAGTCTCTGCGTGGGCACCATGCCGCGAAACTTTACCGGTGGTGCCTCCACCTCAACGAGCGGAAATTCGCCTCGCGGATGGGGAATGCGTGGGCCGGGCTGGTTCCCCGCTCGTTCGCCAAGCACATATTCAGGAACGAAGACCCAATGGCGAAGAGGTTCCCCCGCATCAGCCACACCCAGTCTCAGCAGCAAGAAACACGACAGCAGCAAAGTTCGATGAGTGGGCATGACCGACCGCAGATAAATGAAGGGGCAAAACCAAAGTTGAGGACCTTAATGTAGGGAGCCCAAACCGTTTGTCGCGAGCAGTTAACCAGAAATTTATGTTCGCGTCGCCTTTTCTGGTTAGCTTCGCAAACGATCAGGTGCTGAGGGAATCGCAATGAAGCCTTGCTGAGGGTGCATGGTGTGCGGATAAGCCGCCAATCGACTAACGGCCAAAAATGTGACTGCGCAACTCATTCAATTCCTCACGTAACCTCGACATTTCCTGGTGCAACTCTCGCACTTGATCGGCTAACCGCTCTGCTACTTCGCGCTCTTCCACTCCGTGATGCAAGGAACGATTCCCGGGCTGATCTGCATGATCCCTCTGGTGCTCACCCTCTCGCTGCAGAGCCTCTGCTCTACGCCTCAACTCATGGGCCATATCAGGCATATCGGCTTGTTCGAGATGTTCCGCGGCGATCCGTAGATGCTCGATGCGATGCATTTTAGCGCCGCGCGGGTGCTCAGCTCGCAATCGATCAAGATCACGTTCGACATTTTGGACTTGCTCCTCGATTTCGGCTCGGTGCGCCTCCGGCGCATTAATCTCTCGGAGTCGCGCACCCTCACGACGTAAGTCCCTCAGCGCTTGCTCATGTGTTTCGATTAAGCGGGCGTGGTCGGGGCGCGACGTTTCCATCTTTTGCTGAGCAAAATTTTCACGACTCAGCTCTTGGGCCTCCCGCACCAATCGTTCAGCATGATCATGCAACCCCTGTTCGGCGAGTTGCCCCGCCGCGCGACGCAAACTCTCGACGCGTTCCTGCCGCTCTTGTCGCTCATCGGCAGAGCCGATGGTGGGGGCCAATAGCAAACTAACGGTGGCAAACAGGGGGAAAATAAGCGTTCGCTTCATCGATAATCCTTCAGGTGTGGGAGGGCGAGAACAACAGCTGTGAAAACATCGCTGTGAACACTGAAACAAAGCAACCAAAGCGAGTAAGTCTCGCAAAATTAGGATCGAGAACCTATCCATCGCTAGTGAATTCCTCCAGCTCTCAAGCAGTCAGCCGCAGCAACCGCAATTATAGCGAGTCTGAGCCGGTCCGTTTTGTTATCAACGGGACGAGTAGGCCACCGCCACGGTCCTCGTGAAAATTCCATCGTCGACGATGGAATTATCGCCGCTTTCAGCAGCGGACTCGGCTCGAAGGCTTTAGTCGGCGCCCCAAATGATCAGGAATATTTTGTCGCTAATCCCACAATCGTCCGCATTAAAACACGAGGCGGGACCAAATAATTGACGCCGGTTCACCGAATGGAACAAGGGTTGCAAAGGGGCGTCCGATGTCCAACTCTTCTGTCCCCGTATTGATACGCACTATGCGCAAAAATCATAACGTTCAACAACGCCGCGTCGCAGGTTTTACCCTAGTTGAATTATTGGTGGTGATCGCAATTATCGGGATCCTGGTAGGGCTGCTATTGCCCGCAGTTCAGTCGGCCCGCGCCGCCGCAAGGCGTATGCAATGTCAAAACAATCTCAAGCAAATTGGCCTGGCGATGCATAACTATCTGACGGCACATAATCGCTTTCCCTCGGATCGGCTGAGACGGCCACGGCATGGCTGGAGCTCATTGCTGCTGCCTTATCTGGAACAGGAGAACGTGCAAAACGTCTACAATTTCAACTTTGACTATTGGGACCGTGAGAACGAAGCCGCAACCCAGATTCCCATCGCGGTTTATAGCTGCCCTTCCACACCGGGTGGCCAAAGATTAATCGCGAATGATACCGCACAAGTGATCAATGATATTGGCTCGCCACCCACGCAGAGTATGTCAGGCGACTACTATTCGCTTTCGGGGTACTTCGATCCCATTCAAATATCTCCCAGCTCAAGTACCGGGATGTTGCACGCCCGGAATGGGCGGCCCCGAGACGTTACCGATGGGCTTTCCAACACAATCTGCGTGTCGGAATTGGCCGGACGCCCCGACTTTTACGCCAGACGAAACTTGCGGCCAGACAGCGACAAACCCGGCTGGTTTAACGAATGGGGCCCCTGGGCGGCGCCGCCACGTATATTTGTTAGCGGTTTCACGCACGATGGTTTGACGAGATTCGGGCCTTGCGCGGTTAACTGCTCGAACCTGGAGGGAATCTATTCATTCCATCTGAGCGGCTCCAATGCGCTCCTGGGAGACGGTGCCGTGCGGTTTCTATCGGAAACGGTGCCCGTTCAAATCGTGTATCTCATGGTCGGCTGCAGTGACGGTCAAGTCTTTGAAAGTCCATTCCGATAAGCTCTGCTTGGGAGCGGATATTGGTTCACAAATCCCGCGCTCTCAACTTTGGAAAAGATAATCAACAGAGAATACTATCGGAGAAGATTACTCCCTTCTGCACCATCCACCCCAGAGACAAGATGAAGCCAACACTTTTATCGTTTTTCGCATTAGCCGTCATGTTCTCCGTCGGCTGCTCGCGAGAAGACTATGCGGAAGTGCCTGTGCACCCGCTTCAAGGTTCGTTGTTCATTGGCGGACAGCCAGCTTATGGGGCCTATGTGACATTTCATCCCGCCTCCAATGTTGGCATGACCAAAGGTAACAGGCCTTTTGCTCGCGTTGAAAAAGACGGCCGTTTCACCGTCACGACCTACAACAGTGGTGATGGTACACCAGTGGGCAGTTATCAAGTGACGATCATATGGCCGGAAGATCCCGAAGCGCGTGGCCCAAGCCCAGATCGGCTGAAGGGACGCTACGCCACGCCGGATAAATCAGAGCTAGCAGTGAAAGTCGAAGCGACCACAAAGGAGCTTCCCAAGTGGGATATCGACTTATGAGTGCTGTCCACACGAGGAACCATCCGCGGCTGTTGGCCGTGCCTTCGCTGCTGCTTTGCCTGTTCTTCTCTGACCTATGTTTTGTGTTTGGGCAACAGAGCGAAGTCGACGTCACGCGGGCGATCAACCTCCACTTCGGCAACTTGGCAAGCGAGAATCAGGTTGCCGAGAGAGAGTCCGTTAGTGATCAAGTAATGTTGCGGCGGGTAACTCTGGACATCATTGGCCGGGTTCCGCTGGAGGTCGAAGTTAGAGATTATTTGAGTGATGATCGTGAGAACCGATACGAACGCTTGGTCCAACGGCTGTTAGCGTCCCCTGATTTTGTCCACCACATGGCAGTGCAGCTGAGAAGCATCTGGCTGCCCCAATTGGAAACCCAGGAGTTTCAGCACTTAATCGCCGGCTACCAGCGTTGGTTGCGAGACCAGATCCGCCTCAATACTCCATACGACCAACTTGTGCGCAAGCAGCTCGTTAGTCCGGTGGGAGCGGCAGTGATCCCTGTAGAGCCGTTGGATGGAAGCGTGGGGTCGCCAGTCTTTTTGGCCGCCGCCGATTTCGATCCCGCCAAATTGGCCGCCAACTCAGCCCGAGCATTCCTGGGGATCAATATCGATTGCGCCCAGTGCCACGACCATCCTTCGGCTCGTTGGTCTCAAGATGACTTTTGGCAAACCGCAGCCTTCTTCACACGGCGAGGTGCGGATTCCATGGAAAACTCTTGGTCAATTCAAATCGAAGGCACCGAGCGGGTGGTGCGCGCGGCGTTCTTGGATGACACTCCGGTCTCTCCACGGCAAGGCAAGCTCAATGAATTCCAACAAGGTCGGGAGGTCATCGCACGCTGGATTACGGCTCCGGATAATCAATTTTTCGCCGCGAATGGGGTCAATCGAATCTGGACCATGATGTTTGGCCGGCCGTTGGTGTCCCCCGCTGACGATCTCACGGAGGCGCAGCATCATCCACATGGCGACTTGCTTGAGCAACTTGGAAATCAATTCAAAAACGACGATTTCGCCATCAAGCCAATCGTGCGGGCAATTGCGCTCAGCGACATCTACCGCACACGAGCAATGTGCCAGCTGGATGCGACGACACATCAGTCAGAAGAAAATGCCGATCACACGATCGCATCTCGATTTCTTAGTAGAACACAACTCGTCAATTCAATCCGCGTCGCCAGTGGATTGACGCAGCTACCTCCAGATCAGTTGCAACAGTCAGAGTTTGCTCGCGAGTTTAATCTCACCAGTTCGCATTCACCGCCCCGCTCCACGGTCCAAGCGCTAATGATGATGAACGGCGAGCTGATCGAGAGAGCATGTGATCCTCTGAACAGCCCGCTTATTCAGACACTCACAACATCGCCGTTCCTTAATCACCAGCAGCGAATTACTTCCATATTCTTACGAACGTTGACACGTAATCCGACCAAGGAAGAGTTAGAGGATGTTTTACGTATCGTAGAAACTCAGCTCGCTGAAGGAAGCGATGTCGCTACGATCTATGCCGATTTATTTTGGGTAATGCTGAATACCGTCGAATTTCAGACGACACGATGAGGATTTTTCCCGCCCGCACGTCGTTGAATGGCTATTTGAAATGAACACGATGCGACTGAACTGGATTTGTCTACTATTTTGCAGTCTGGTCACCACGATGCTTGCTTCTCCAGTGATCGCCACTTGGCGTGCGGAGTCTCGTCGACTGCAATGTGCCGATAACCTCCGCAAGCTGACGCGGGGACTCGATAATTATGTCGTCACAAGCCAATTCTATCCACCTGCTATTACCCGCACTCCGCGGCGACATGGCTGGCTGGCGAGTATCTTGCCTTATGTTGAGCAGCAGAGTCTGTACGAAGAATATGATTTTTCTGTGCATTGGTGTGACCCCATAAATGCTGACGTGATTGCTCAACGGGTCTCGATGTTTGAATGTCCCACAGCCAGTTATGAGGGCCGGTTTGCGGTTGGTGAAACAGCCTTCGCCTACCGTGGTGGCGTACTCGATTATCTAGCCACCAACCGTATCTCGCCAGTCATGATTAATGACGGATGGTTACCACGATCGACACGCATCGATGGAATATTAACACGCCAACGAGCTTGCCACCGCTCCGAGGTGCGGGACGGACTATCAAATACAATTCTGTTGGCTGAGGTCGCCGGCACACCAGCGAAATATGTCCATCGCCAGAAAGAGCCGCGGCCAATGTACGGGTCACGTGGCTTTGGTGCTTGGGCCGATGCGGGAATCTATATACAAGGCCATGGACACCAAGAGGATGGTCGCGATTGGCCGGGGCAGTGCGTTGTCAACTGCACGAACGACGATGCGATCTACAGTTTTCATCAAGGTGGTGCCAACATTTCATTCGCCGATGGAGCGGTTCGTTTTCTCAACGACGAAGTCGATCTCCTGGTGCTAATGGCCGCGATTACCCGAGATAACGGCGAAATCTTGTCCCCCCAAGACTTTCCCACCAGCGGACCAGAGATCCACATCGTCGACGAACCACCAATCGTCCCAGACGGGACATCCGCAGCACGTTAAGGAGAGCTGAGCAAATGGCAATTTACATCAATCATCCGTCCCGGCGGGGTTTTCTCAAAGGTAGCCTCACCCTGGGTGCCGCCGCTTCCGCCCACAGTTGGCTGGGGGGGTGGTCGCAGGCGATCGCCGCACCTGCACGAAAGCATGCCAAGTCCATCGTGATGATCTGGTTGGAAGGGGGACCAGCCACAATCGATTTGTGGGACTTGAAACCGCAGCACGAAAACGGCGGTCCGTTCCGCCCGATCAGCACCAACGTTCCCGGGATTGCGATATCGGAGCATCTGCCGCAACTTGCGCAGCAGATGGGTCGCATTGCTTTAATCCGATCGATGACCAGCGGCGAGGGTGATCATGAGCGGGCGTTGAATCTTCTCCGCACAGG
>CAZHTX010000067.1:0-10331 GCA_964535475.1 uncultured Pirellulaceae bacterium | reverse complement strand
ATCGTCCGGCGGGCGCCATCCAGTTTCCCGCATTTGGTTCCGTAGTGGCCAATGAGCTCAGCCAGGATGACGCGATTATTCCTCCTTTTGTGAGCATTGCCGCTACGTCACGGTTGAAAGAAATCGGCAACGGATTTCTGCCTCCCAAATTTGCCCCGCTCGACGTCGTCGGAGAAGGCGATGGCAAGTTAATCGTCCCGGGTTTGGTTCAACAAAAACTGCAACCCAACCGGCGTGTTGACCGGCTCCGACTGTTGGATCAATTCGATAAACGGCACTTAGATGCGTATGCGAGCGAGGTAGCGAGCTCAATCATTGAGGCTCGAAAACAAGCTGTCCAATTACAAGATTCCTCAGCCGCCGAAGTCTTCAAAACGGACTCAGTCCCCGATAAAACGCGTGATCGATTCGGCCGCGGACATTTCGGTCAGGCCTGCTTAATGGCCAGTCGGTTAGTGCAACAACAAGTTCCCTGCGTTGAGATAACCCTTTCAGGCTGGGATGCACATCGCAATAATTTTGAGACCGTCGAACGCCTTGCCGCTAACCTCGACCGAGGACTATCCGCCCTGATCGACGAAATTACGACCCACGGATTATTAGATTCAACACTTATCATCTGTCACGGTGAATTTGGTCGCACACCACACATTAACGGTAATCATGGCCGCGACCATTTCCCAAACGCGTGGGGAATGTTGTTGGCGGGAGGTGGCATCCAAGGTGGGAGCGTAATCGGAGCGACCAGCGACGACGGCATGGAGGTCACAGATCGGCCCGTGAAGATTCCCGACGTGCTTGCCAGCGTCTGTCACTGGGCCGGGATCGATTACAAAAAACAAAATCTCTCCAATGTACGCCGCCCGATTCGTATTGCCGACGTGGATGCGGAGATAATCAATGACTTATTTACTTAACCGGTCGGCGTTGGTTAACCGAACTATTTGGCTGGCTTTTCTCGCGATCTGCATCCCTTCCACACTCGGCACTCGCTCGTCGCTCGGGCAAGGGGCCAGCCAGGATCAAGCCCAAGAACGGTCAGGTAGTAGACGAGCAAACGAGAACGATCATTACTGCTTGCGGATATCTTCACAGCAGCAACCAGAAGACGCAGTCGCTATCTACGCGCGAGTCAACGGCGAGAGCATCGAACAACTGGAACGGGCGGCAATGGAATCGCTCTTTACCTACTTTGACTATAATCATGACGGTCTGCTCACCGACATCGAGACGCGGAACCTACCTGCTCCGAGTGTGTTCGCTCGATATCTTTTCAGCCCACTAAATCCCTCGCTGGCTGCAGAGACAGTCGCACTGGCAGAACGCGTTACGTCGGAGCAACTATACGGTTGGTACAAAGCTCAAGGCGTCAGCTTTTTGCACATTGGATGGGGTGTCGATACTTCCTGGGCTGCGTTAGATCTTAGCATGAGAGAATTTATCAATGATCTGAAGCTCGTGGAACAAAGCGAAGATAACAACGCATGGCGACAGCATGCTCTACGCGGCTTTCACGCCCTTGATGACAATCTCGATGGAATCTTAACTGCGGCTGAGATACATCCCGCATTATGTTATCCGTCAACAACGGCCAGCAATCGATTGCAACATCGGGAACTAACTGTATCGGCGGGTAGCGTGCAATTGCGGCAACAACTCAATACTGATGAGTGGCTCTATCCAAGTCAACGCGAAGTAGCTGATTTACCGTTTGCGGTGAGGTACACCCTATCGTTGTACGGCTCCGATCGACCTGAGCATACCTCCGCTAACCGTGAATCTGCGGGTCAGCAAAACATCGCTACCATCGCCGCAGCGGACATCCTGGTTCGACTTGACAATGGAAGTCTAGAAAGCGAGCTTTTGGATATCTCCAAGAAAATTGGACACCTGATGGCGGAGAGTGACCTGGATTCGAACAGCATACTTGAGACTGCGGAATTGCATGAAAAATCCGCACGCCTGTTGCGGCATCTGCTTCCGCAAGCCGATATCAACCAAGACGACAAACTCAGCAAGCAAGAGGTCGAGCAGTGGTGTGAACTTTGGAAAACGATTGCGCGTTCACAGATAGTGATTACCGTTGTTGGCCAGCGTCGGGGAATCTGGGAGCGGGCCGATCGCAATTACGATGGAAGATTATCCCAAGTTGAATGGTTGGAGTTTCTCACATCGCAATCACTAACTGGGAATGGCGAACCTGCATGGAAGATGCCGGTCGGCGGTCAGTTGAGAATTACCGGCAGCATTGGCAGGCCCACATCGCTGCTCAACACGCCAACTCTGGATGGTCCGGAGTGGTTTCGGGCAACTGACGTAAACCATGATCAGTTCCTGCAGCGCGAGGAGTTTGTTGGACCGCTGCACATATTTGAGACACTAGACAGGAACCAAGATGGTTTTCTGAGCAGTGCCGAGGCGGCTGTCGCCGCAGAACGATAACTCTCGCCAAGCCGGCCGCGTTTACTTGCTCAACACGAAGGTGCGTACCAACTCCGAACAGGTTTCATAAGAGAGGCTTCGCCGGGGTTAGGCCTTGTGTTCGGTATTCAGACTCAGCGTAAGCATTCTGCATAAACCTCAAGAGACAGTGGGCAGGAAAATGGGGGCAGGTAAATTCCAGGCATATATTTTCCTGCCCCCATTTTCCTGCCCCCATTTTCCTGCCAAACCTTTGAGGACGGGCACAAATCATCGTGGTGGGCCTTCGCAGTCGCAGGTCACGCAGTTCATGTGACGGTTCGGCGACATCGCTCCAGGATCCTGCGTCGCCTCAGACAACAATTGGGCGAGACTGAGTGATTTTCTCTTCAACTTATTCCTGCGATTCCTCGCTCGCTGTTTCTCGAGAAAAAAAGAAAATTTAGTTGCCCCCCCCCCTTTTTTCTGTTAAACCATCTCTAATTCGTGGTGCTTGTAAGTTTTTTTGCGGGAGGAAGTATGGCCTCTTATCTGCATTTTGTCCCGGCCTTCGTGTTGGCTTACGCGGCAGGTAACAAGCTCTGGTCGTGTTTTAGCACCCTACATCTAGGCTTGCTTTCCGCGGGGGAAGTGTTGGGTAACGTCGTGCTTCCCCTTGTCGAGCTTGCCATCGCGTTGTTGCTCATATCGTTAGCATCACCCGCTGTGGTAATCGTCGCCTGTTGTCTGTTCTCTTTCTATGCTGGCTATCTGATCCAGCTATTATGGAATGGGGAATCCAGTTGTGGTTGTTTGGGTGCACGTGTTTCGAACGCCCATATCGTGCTTGCTGCAGATATTATCTGCTTAAGTCTTTTAGCTCATTGTTCCATAGTTTCGCACTGGTTCCGCTCGCGGGCGTTTGTTGCTTTCCTCCTAGGTGCCGTACCCATCTTTGCTCTGTTATGGGGGATCATTCCCAACGCAACTGCTCAAGCGAAGGCGGTGACCGATCCGGGGCCCTTGAGAAGTCGATTCGCGCATGCAGAGATGATTCCCGCTTCCACAGACTTCACGACGACTGTTGAAGTAAGCAATAGAACACACAAGCCAATCGAGATTAAGGAGATTTTTGCGTCCTGTGGCTGCACTGATTTTGAACCTAAAACTCTCTTACTTGCTCCAGGGGCCAGCGCGCAATTACAACTGAAGATTGATTTGATTCAGGCCTACAAGAAATCTAGTCAGGAATCGGCAAGTCATACCGTTACTGCAACATTTTATGACAATGAAATGTCGCCAATCGTTGAATTGACGATCTTTACGGGCCGGTCAAACAGGCAGTTCAGCGTTCTGCCGGAAGTGAAGGCAAAATACTGGGGAGAAGCCGGAGGGAGAGCTGTCGATTTATCAATCAGCCGATTCAATGATCCTCAGCAACCAATCGACATTTTTTTGAATGGTCGGTTCATCTTGTCAACGACTAATGAATCTGCACGCGTTGAGTTAGATACGCCGCGGTCAACCTATGAAATGCAGACAATCAGAGTGAATGCTCCGGGTGCTAAGGGCGACGTGGTTGAGTTCGACGTTGAGGTGTTTGCGACTCCGTTGACGATCACTTGGCTGACAAGCAATACCGATGCGGCTGGTTTTATCGCTCAGCCTGGAAATGCTGTTTCCGCTAGATTGTTGACCGATTTTGGTGATCATTGCTCCGATGTCAGCTTGCAACTTCATGGTGACTCACTTGTTCTGCACAATTCTCAGTTGGCAATTGACAACGCGAGTTACTTATGGGCGGAGTTTGTCGACGGTGACGGTATGATGCAGCGTCAAGCGTATCCGCTCATTGGCACGGAGGGTGCGCAATGAGCATGCTTCGAGGGAAATGGTCGGTCGGCTGTTCTTTGATTGTGCTGTGCTTGTTTCTTGCCAAGGCGGGGTGGGCCAATACGGCTGGCGACTTTGTCATTCTGCGATTTGATGGCACAAAGGTACTACCCCATGAAAGTCAGTTAACCCTGGGGAAGGTTCGATGGGAGACCGGTGCGACGACTAGCACGCGAGTGAGTTACATTCTTGTCTGTGATAGGGGCCGGAATGAGGTCTATTGTTACGCGCGAGAATCGCTTTGGCGCATCGACACAGCCGCGATCGACAAGGAGTCTGAATTTATGCGGATCTGGTGCGATTCCGGAGTGCTCGCCTATGTGAAAGACTCATGGCAAGCTGGCAAGGTATCCGACCTCTGGATTCTCAGTATCCGAGCAATTTTTGCTGACGTATTCGATCTTCCGATCGACGCTTCGCGACTCGATCTGGTGGAGTCGGTGTATCAATGTGCGGACGAGCGAGTTTTCCGCGGAACTAGCAAATGGGATCAACGTAGTTCACTGATGCGTCATCGCTCCGTTGCGGTAGATGGCAATCAAGTAGTTGTGAACTTAATTCAAAAAGAAAACATCATTTCAGCGGTCCGAGCGGACAGAGATCAAGGGGAGAGTCACGCTGCTGACTGCAAGGCGATCACGTTTAGGACCGGGAAGCCCTGGGAGATACGCCAGGGCCGAATCGAGGTGAAAGTCGCCACTGAGCTCCCTGGGGAGATACAGACGTTATTGGTTTCGGGCGGCACTTCTGTCGCAGAGAAGTGGTCGTTAGCGAAGGTGGACGGTGAGCAGGGCGCTGCTGCCAATGCCAGCGTTAAAAGCACTCAAGCGGGCGTTCTCGTCGATTGGAAGCATGCTCTCCTGATTTTCTGTATATTTGCGTTTGGGTTTTCGGTTGTGTTTCGAAGTTTCTTGGTAAGTAAAGGGGTTATGAGTCATGAAGAAGGCTAGTTTTAGTGTCGTGATTGGATTTGTGATTGCAGCATTTGGTTACCATCTAGTGATGTCTGAAACACAGGCGTTGCCGAGGCCTGAGCTACCCGATAGTTTTCGGGGAGATTGGTCGGTGTCCAAGTATGAGCTCCAGGGTGTTGAATATGGGCATTTTTCAGATTGCCAATTCATTGGACTTGGGAGTGGTGAATCCAGCATCGTCTCGTCCAATGGGCTGGTAAGTTCTGTGACTCTGCAGGGTTTCGACACTACGGGAAACGGTACCGCATATTTCTCCATCGAGAGCACTGAAGACACGGCGGCAATGGGCGGCGGAGGACCGAGGAAAGCGATTGGGCAAGTCACAACCGGCGGACAGCTTGAAATCGTTGCCGCACGGTCCGGCGGTGATGACTATCCCGCTGATTTTGGAGACGACAGCAAGAATAGTTCCATTTGCTGGTCGTTCTCAAAGAGCGATGAATAGCGTGCCGTGATGACGGCTGATTCCGTTTTGTCTAGTGACTTATACGGAAGTGCTTAACTGGACAGCGCCACTTTCGTTGTAAGAGCGATGTTTTCGTAACCCGAAGCGTCAGCGAGGGAGTTCGCTTAAGTCGTTCCCTCGCTTACGCTTCGGGTTAGGATTGCCATCAAAGTGGCGCTGTCCGGTTAAGCAGGCTTGGCGTTGCTGATTGGGGCAGGCTGTAAAATGTTTCTACATCCAGTTTTTTGATTGGAGTTGTTTTGATGAATAGTGCGTCTATTAGATCGAACTCGTTGTGGGGACAGTTACGGCGGGGTGGGCTGTCTATGCTGATTTGCTCTACCATCTGTTGTGCGCTGCTGAGCTCTTGTGTCGCATCTGCGCAAGGGGTTAACGCGGCGGCGCTGAAAGAACTGTCCTTGGTTCTCGAGTTCGAAGAGGCGGGTTCACCTTACGGAGCAGTATCGTTGGATTTGCCCGGAGAACGATTGCTTATAGCGAAGCGGCACGATCCACGCGTATTGATCATTGACGTTGAGTCGGCAGCCGAGGAGATCGTGCAAATTGACAATCGCCTGCTTTCTGCTTGGACCGACCCTGAAACGGGTGCGGTTTACATGGTAAAGCTAGGGCGTGAGCTACCGCTCGATGTCAAGTCTGTTAATTTGGATCTAGAAAAAGACAAGATTGAGTTGCACTACTTTCCATCCTTGGATAATTTTCGCAGAGGTGTGCCTAAATGGGTTAATAGCAATTTCACGATGTCATTTCGGGATGTCCGGTATATTTCGAGCTTCCGCGTCTTCGTTTGTACTGAAAAAAGCTCGCGTGCCTCAGATCGAGTGATCATACTGAACGAGTCCGGATCGAGAATCAACACTTTCGATCTTCCAGGTGACATGGTCGCGGTTGATCGGAGAGGCGATTCACTAGAGTTGTTTGTCCGCAGGCAAGTACGATTGCGCGGCGCGGTTAAAACGGGAGAGTTGTGCTCGATTCTTGTTCGCTCCGACTTCGGTAAGATCGGCAGAGTGAATCCCATGTATCCGATTCAAGGCCGTCCTCATATTACACCGATTGGGTTACCGTTCTACATGGGCAATTTAAGATCAGCCATGGGGACTCGGTTTTATCGTTTTCGCGGTTTGCAAGAGGGTGAAGTTAGTAAGTTTTTCCACGACGTGTTTCCATCGCCCGGCTACTGGTCATATGAAGATTTGCAGCCAGTTAGAAAACGCCTTGATCAGCATCTTGCTCCCTTGACACTCGACATGGTAATCGAATGGAGTCGAAAGCTGGCGGGCGGCCAACCTGTTGGGTTCAGCCGCTTGTTTAACTTAAATCAGCTTGAGGCGTTTGAGGATCGGGATGCTTATGAAGTTGTGTGGAATATCCCGTTGGGGCCAGCTAATGGTAACGTTCGTAATTCAATGCTTAATCGTGCTGGCGATGGTTTCATACTCCCGGCTGGCACTTTTATAGGTGACGCGGTGATCAACGAAGACCGTAATATTTTTGTTGCGTACACGCATGTGCCAATAGCCTATGGCAAACAGGGGTATAAACTGGTTGTCAAAGTGTTGTCGCTGGAGTAAGTCGCGGGCAGCTTTAAAGAAGCGGAGTTCGTATTTTGGTTTGTTATCGGGCTTTTGGAGGATAGTGGTGGCAAAATGGCATTTATTGATCGACGCGTAATGCTTGGGCTGACGGCCGCAGTTCTTCTGCTCGGCGGTTGCCGAGAAGAGCAGCAGGCGACAGCGCCAGTGGTACAAAGTCAAGGTGACGCGAATGAATCGCCTGTGGATGCATTTGACCTTGCTGCAATGCAGGGTGAGTGGTTGATCGTTGGGGATGATGGCGAGGAGCTTGGCGATACTGTTGTAATTTCAGACGCGGTGGCTTACGAATGGAAAAAGCCAAACGGAATGCGGGTATCGGTTGTCTTTGATCCGGCTGCTTCCTCGGAATCTGGAGTTGTGATGCTTACCTTTGAGAACGCGGAAGATAGCGAAGCGATGGGGGGCGGCGGTCCTCGGAAGGCGTTTGCGCGGCGCACCGACAACGGCGATGTTGAAATCATAGTTGCGCTGTCAGCGGGGCATGATTATCCGATGGACGATGCCGAAGGCATGCCAGAACTAAGGTTGCGGAGGAAGTAGCGGCCGGCCAAACCGCGACATACCAGGATTGGTTCAACGAATGGGCCCCCGTGCGGTTAATTGCTCGAACCTTGCATGAAGCTAGTGATCCCAACTTACCAATGCCAAGCCAATCGCAATTACGATGGAAAGCTTTCCCAAGCTGAATGGATAAGGTTTCTCACATCGCGTTTACTTGCTCAAAACGAAGGTGCGTACCAACTCCGAACAGGTCTCATAGTAATCGCACCAGGAGAGGGACCGCCGCACCGACGGTGATATCCCTCCACCCCCGATTAACACCTGTGTGCCCGGAGGCAATAAGTCCCGCAAAGACTCGTGGCTGCGCACGGTCGCTTGAGGGTCCGATACGTGAGTATTGGTCGTCCAGACGATGCCTGCCCCCAGCTTGAACGCTGCCCTGGCTAGTACCTCAACTGGCAGTGCGGCGCCCAGGTCCACCGTGCGACAACCAATGGTACTCAGCGCCAAGGCAACCAATTTTGAAGGGATAGTGTCATAACCTGGTGCCAATGAGCCTCCGACCGCGACTTGTTGTATCGGCACCGAATCGACAACAAGCTCATACAAGAAATCCAAAGTGGACAAAGCGGTATTTGTCGCGATGCACGCTTCGAAGACGTCGAGTTGGTCACCCGAGCATTGCTCTCCAACCCGCCATAAAGCGGCAACCAACGAGCTCTCAATGCATTCAATCAAATTCTCCAAACTCGTCGCGGAATTCATGATTGAATTCGCCAGTTGGCGGGGCCGATTCGCAAGCAACTTCTCCAAGCAATGGTCCACGCTAGGCACATCTCCTAGCCCATGTTGATGGCGTCCACCAGCCTTCAACATCGCGCGTTCAAGAAGTTGGACTGCCGATCTATCCACCCGACGATGCCCGCCCGGGGACCGCTCCAGCGAAATGGAATACAAATCACAGAGCCTCTTAAACGTCGAGGGACTCACCCCGAGCGACGCAGCGGCCTCCTTAATCGTGATCCATGTGTTCATTAAGCCGACTCGTCCATCAAATCAAACAGCCACTTCCCTAGAACCTGTTCGGTGGCGGTGCGCGGTCGCATGAAATACGACGAAAGACCCCTCGTGTTTGGGCAGCAAATTGATCAAACCGATCAAGAAATGCCACCAATCGAAGCTGAAACTAAGCAATTCGCCCGCGTGAGTGCAATCAAAATTCAGCCTCTTTGACACGACAAATTCGGTGATGCATATACCGAGGCGTCAAGTGAGCAAACTGAAAAGCCACCGAAAAGCCACAGTAATAATCTTTTCCGTAACATCATGGGCGATTTAATCGAATGGAACATGACAACCAATGCGACATTGTAATGGAGTTTGTCGTTGAATCGCTAGAGGGATTGGCGCAAGTTGAACAACAGATGCTGACAATCGAGTCCGCCGCGGAGAACCTCGATCTGGATCTCGTCAATTCGGTCTTCCGCACGATGCACACGATTAAGGGCACCTGTGGCTTTCTGGGCCTTGAAAGCATCGGCTCACTTGCCCACGGACTCGAGGAGGTACTCGACAACCTACGAAATCGAGAAATTGCACCGACAGCCGCCTTGGTTTCCTCCGTGCTACGGTCGGCGGATTACATGAAAAACCTAATGGAGGAAGTGGATTCTTCCAACGAGAAAGATGTGGCCACATTCGTCAGTGACCTGCGACGTTATCTACCCACAGAACAAGGTCCTGAACAGCCCGCATCCGAACCGCCTGACGAACCTCCCCGTGGTGTGCTGGAACCATCCCCGACGCAGGATACCGCGGAAACCAACTCAGTGGGGACAACTCAAGAGGAATCGGTTAGCCAAATCATGCACGCTATTTCTTCAATCGGAGCAGACATCGAAGAAACCCGTTCCAACACAAATGAAAAAATAACCCCGAACCACACCGATACGACTATTCGGGTCGAAGTCGCGCTGCTTGACAAACTAATGACTCGTGTGGGGGAATTAGTTTTGGCAAGAAATCAAATACTGCAGTACACCAATCAATTAGAAGACAGCGGCTTTACCCGCACCGCCCAACGGCTAAACCTAATCACTACCGAGCTGCAGGAAGGTGTGATGAAAACTCGCATGCAGCCGATTGGGAATGTCTGGTCTAAGTTTCCAAGAGTGGTGCGTGATCTCGCATCTCAATTAGGAAAATTGGTGCGAATCGAGATGGAAGGCAAGGAAACCGAGTTAGACAAAACCATTGTCGAAGCCATCAAAGATCCGCTCACCCACATTGTGCGAAATTCGATCGATCACGGAATCGAGAGCCCGCGAACACGCACCGACAACGGTAAACCCGCGGAGGGCACACTTCGGCTGAGAGCATTTCACGAGGGTGGCCAAGTCAACATTGAGATCACAGACGACGGTGCCGGTCTGAACCTGCAAAAAATTCGCAACAAGGCCGTCGAGCTGGACGAGGAGCACAAGCTTGCCAGGCCCGGAC
>CAZHTX010000066.1:0-16713 GCA_964535475.1 uncultured Pirellulaceae bacterium | reverse complement strand
CCCTCCAGGCCCTAACGCATCAAACGGCTCTCCACTATACGGCCATCGAAGCGCGGCCACTTAGTGCTGAACTGATGCGGCAAGTGTTAGAGCCGAGTCTGACACCAAAGATTGAGCAACTTGCCGATTCGCCACGCGATGCCGCTGAACGATTGCTGCCCAGCCTGCTGACCGCTTGGCAGACGGCGATCACAGATTTCAGCGAGCCAGCAACCGGCCGGCAGGCAACCAGCGAGCCGCATTTCCTCGTGCCACGGCAATTACCCATCCAACTGACCTCCGAATGCCAGCTGTTGATGATCATCGGCGACGCCACCCGTTGGCAGCCCGAGCCGACCGCCAGCTTTGATGCGATTTATTTCGACCCGTTTAGTCCCGCCAGTAATCCACAGTTATGGAGCGAGGAATACCTTGGCCGGATCGCGGCGCTATTGAGTGCCGAGGGGCGATTGGTCAGCTACTGCGTCAACAGTCAAGTCCGCCGCAGATTGCAGCGATTGGGATTGCAAGTCGAACGTCAGCCTGGCCCTCCCGGCGGCAAGCGCGAGGTGCTCGTCGCCCGACCTGGCGGCCGGGCGACGAAAATGACCGAACAGCTGTGACCGACTCGCTTTGACCGAACACAGCTTTGCCGAAGCAGGCCGCCCAAGTCCTACATATTGATCTCGAACCCTTTGCGATATTCGCGAGCTAAGAATGCGTTCGCTTCATCATCGCCGATGATTTCACGTTTGTTGGGATCCCAATTCACCTCGCGACCGAGTCGCATAGCGATGTTAGAGAGATGGCAAATTTCCAACATCCGATTGTGTGTCCAGACGTCGGAAATTGGTTGCTCCCGTGACTTCATTGCGTCGGTAAAGTTGGCCGTATGATTGGCGCTAACCGGTCCGCCATAGACCTCTTCGATCGCTCCTTCGGGTAGCGGATTGGACTGCAGCGCTTCGACTGGCGAGCCGGTGATCTTACCGCGGTTTACGAAGAATCGCCCTTCGGTACCCTCGAACAAGATGCCGTTATCGCCTTCGCTGGTGATAATCATCTCCACATCATTCGGCATTTGTACGCGAATGTTGAATTTAGTAGCCGCGTTATATTGATCAGCAACCAAGGGGTGTCCGTCGCGATATTCGACCGGCAACGTGTAATCCAACGGGGCCACCTTGCTTGGTCCCGTATCGCTGGCACCGAGCGCCCAGCAAGCGATATCGACGTGGTGTGCGCCCCAGTCGGTTAATTTCCCACCGGAGTACTCATGCCAATTGCGGAACGAGTAGTGTGCGTTGCTGTAAAGCGGCACCCCACCACCGTAGCCGGTTCGCATTTCCGGCAGCGCCCGATAGGCAACTTGCTGGGCTGGCCCCAACCAGAAATCCCAATCGAGTCCGTCAGGCACGGGCGCTTCTGGAATCACCGGTGAGGCGCGCATACCATTAATACCACAGGTCACTTTCTTGACCTTACCGATTCGGCCATGCTTTACCAACGCTACCGCTTGTAAGAATCGTTGGCCCGATTCCGTCCGCTGCATCGTTCCCACCTGGAAAACGCGACCGGTTTCTTTGACGACCTTCTCGATCAGCTTCCCTTCGTCAATCGTCAGTGTTAATGGTTTTTCGCAATACACATCCTTACCGGCGTACATCGCTTCGACGGCGATCTTGGTGTGCCAGTGATCGGGAGTGGCAATCATCACCGCGTCGATATCTTGGCGATCCAAGATCTTACGATAGTCCTTATATGCGTCAGGTGCTTTCCCTTGACTATCCTTCACGCGTCCAACATTCTCGCCCAAGACGTTAGCATCGACATCCGCGAGCGCGGCAAAATCGGCATAGCCAAATGACTTGCTGGTAATCGCCCAGCCCTGGTTTCGCAGCCCGATTGTGGCGAACACTGGACGATCGTTGGCGGCTTGATAACCAAAAGCCAGTTTGGTCGACGGCAGTAACAAACTGGCGGTACCGAGTGTCGCTGCACCTTGCAGAAACTGGCGACGGGAGCGTTGGAATTTTGGGGGCATCGGGAGATCCTTGAGGAGCATATCGAGGAAGAGGTTCACAACAATGACGCGATTCGGCTTTGATCACTCGAGTGCGTCAAATTGTGGGAAATCACGCTCAATTATAGTCCCTTCTGAATACCGTCGGCAACCAGCGAACAAATTCCTGCGTTTTGTTCAAGGAGCCAACGCGTTCAATCCTCGGAAGCGGTCAGATAGCCGCCAAGCCGCACGCGGAAAATGGCCAAGAGCAAGAGTAGGCCCGTGTAGCCGAGCAAGACTGTCACGTTAAACAGGGGGCCGGCGGTGCCGAATAACATCTCCAGCCGAAAATCATCCTCGCGTCTCAGCCCCATCCAATGAGTCAACAAGCCTAGCAGCCGATAACCGACGGTGAGACGGTTAATGGAGGCCGGAATAATCGAAATCAAACCTTCGATAAAGACCAGGTAAATAATCGCGACCACCATCGCTCGCTTTTGCACAAGGGCACCGATTAGCGATAGCATGGCACCATAAGCCAAACTGCCCAACACGACCAAGAAACAAAGTACCCACCATAACCGCCAAGGTTCGCTGATCCCGGAGGCTGGCACGGCGACGCTGGTTGCCATCACGCCAGCCGAGATCGCCCATAGGATGGCCACCAAGAATTTACCCAACACCATGCTGCGACTACCGGTGGGGCGGGAGACGACATACAACCAAGTACGTCCCTCAATTTCGCTGCTGATCACCGGTGTGGCCCACAACAACAATCCCATCACGCATGATACGCGGACAATCAATGCGAACAGAACCAACGTAAAAGCTTCGTCGGGCGGTTGGCGATCTTCCAACAACCTGACCAGCGAGATTAACATGACAGGAAAGCCGGCCATTAACAGCCATAACAACAGTCGACCCGGTGTAAAGGAACGCCGCATCTCAAACCAAGCAACCCCAATCGGTCCCCAAAGATTCATCTGGCGTACCCTCGGTGACGGCGGGTTAAGACTTCGAACAGTGACGCTAATTCGCCATCGGCACCGACCATTCGATCGATTCGCAAGTTATCTTCGGCAACCCAGCAGGTGACATGATGTGCCAGTTGATCGGCCAGGCGAGCCTCAATTCGCAAGCGGTTGCGATCATCAGAAAGGCGCACGCTATCTACCCAGGGTTGTTCGGCCATGCGACCCGCCAACTTTTCCACGTCAGGACCATACAGGGTAATTTCCTGAGGTAAATCATTCACCATGGCACGCAGCTCATGGGCGCTGCCGGTCGCCAATAACCGACCCCCATAAATCAAAATGAATGCATCGGTAACCGCTTCCACCTCAGGCAGGACGTGACTGGCTAAGATCAAGGTTTTACCACGGCTGGACCATTCCTTGAGCAACTCCGTCATCTCGAATCGGCCAACAGGATCAAGTCCGTTGAATGGCTCGTCGAGGATTAACAGCTCCGGGTCATGCGCGATCGCCTGGGCCAGCTTGACTCGCTGACGCATACCCAGTGAGTAAGAGCCAATGGGAGAGTCCATGCGATCCTTCATGCCGGTCAAGACCAAGGCTTCAGCCGCCATGTCATGTGATTCGCGAAACGAGTAACCACCGATCATCAACAGTTCGACCAACCAGTCGCGGGCCGAAGCTCGCGGGATCAGCAACTCGCTGGCCGGGCAGACGCCCACTCGCGATAACAGCGAGCGGTGCTGAATCGGGTTTGCTCCAAAGATGCGCGCCTCACCCCTGCTGGGAAACAAGGAGCCTGTCAGCAAACCGATCAAAGTTGTTTTCCCAGCACCATTGGGACCGACTAGCCCGTAACAGCCAGGATCCAATTTCAAATTCAGGTCATTCACGCCAATCACGGTCCCGTACAGACGCGTCAGCCCGCACAGCTCGATGACTGGCACTCGCTCCCCTGTTTCGCTTAACTCCATTACATCCTCAGCTGTGCGGCGACGCGTTGATAGGCAATCATCATCGAACAAATTGTGACTACTGATACTAATAATATTGCCCCCGACGCTTCACCATTGTCAGCCAACGTCCCAAAAATTGCCGCTTGGATTTGGCCGAGTGCATGATAGGGGGATACCAAAGTTACATATTTTGGCACCGCGGTGAAATCGTTGCTAAACAAGGCGCTGCTGGTTAACACCAAATAGGTCACCCAGCCGAGTCCCCAAGTGGTAAACCAAGCGAACGCGGCATAACGACTCTCGTTGGTGAAAGAAGAATACAGGATGGCTAACGACGCGGTCGGCAGCGCCAGAGTGACCGAGGCGGCAATAATTCTCAGCGGTAAATCCCAAGTATCGAAGAAGGTCCAAAGATCAGGACTGAAGGCCAGCCCCAAGCAGTACACGCCGAGCGCGGGAATGGTCGACGTGAGTGCTAACAGCACGACTAACACCAACGCTTTACCGATTAGATATTCCAGCACTGTTAAGGGGCGAGAAAAGTACAACAGATAAGCGCGACTGCGAATGTCATAACTAATAATTCGGGGCGCGACTAAACCAAACAGCACGACCATCAAAATGGCTTGCGGATAGCGAAAGAAACCAAGCAGTAAATTGGCCCAAACTAAATGCCGCGCTTCAGGGGAGTCGCTGACGATGGCGTCCCTCAGTTGCGGATTGGATTCAAAAAGCTCTGACGAAATCTCCAATGCTGCCCGCTTTAATCCTTCGCGCTCCGGTATCTGTTCATACATGAAAAAGCACACACCCACCGGGATCATGGGGAGCAAAGCGATCATCAATAGACGTCGCAGCCAAACCGCCCGCCATACCAATCGTAAGCTCGTACCGGTGATTGCCAGCGGCCTCAGAAAGCGCGCGGAGCGCTCGCCATCCCAATTGCGGTAGCCAAGATCAATAATCGGCATGTTGTCGCTCCAGGCTGGCTGCCGTTAGTGAATCCGCAGGGCGATTCTGTCGCACCGCTCCCATGAAGATCTGTTCCAGCGATGCTTGCGCAGGTTCCAAACGACCAATGGACGCACCGGCGGCGTGGGCCAACTGCCAAACACGGGCCGTCTCGGATGGCTGCAGTCGCTGTAAATGCAATTCCCCCCGAGGCAGTTCAACCCAAGTGATGCCGGCCTCCACCAAAGCGGCGATAAACGCTTCCCTGCCAGCCACGAGAGTGACGCTCAGCCCCGGTTCCGCCGGGCGACTTAAAACTTCCAACCGCTCCGCCACACGCACCTTTCCAGCCACCAAGATGATCACCGAATCACAAACGTGCCGGACATCGGGCAAGATATGTGTCGACAGCAAAATCGTCTTCCCATGCTCACGCGCCAGCACCTGAATCCGATTCAGCAACGCGTCTCGTTGGCCAGGGTCCAGTCCCGTCGTTGGCTCGTCCAAAATGATCAAGGGAGGATCGTGGATCAAGGTCTGGGCAAACTTCAGCTTTTGCCGCATGCCCGTCGAATACGTTTCGACCTGTCGGTACCGCTCTTGGCCAATGTCACAAAAGTCCATGACCTCATGCCCTCGGCGAAGAGCCTCCAAACTCGGTAACCCGGAGAGACGCCCAGCCAATTGCATCGATTCGATGCCTTGCAGCCCGGCCAAATAGCAGTCGTCTTCGGGCAAGTAGCCGACCAAGTCGCGGATCGCCCGCGCATGTTCGGGCCAAGCATGGCCCAAAATGTTGCCACACCCCGAGTCGATGGCGACCAGTCCCATCAACGACTTGATCAACGTGCTTTTGCCCGATCCATTGGGGCCCAACAGGCCGGTCACACCCGGCCCAACCGTAAGACTCACGTCGTCAAGTGCCAGCTGATTACCGTAGTGCTTACGAACCTCGTTCAGCTCAATGATGGGTCGCTCGTCCAATTGCTACCTCGGTTCCAGTTGCGCACCCGGCGCGTTGACATCTTGCTCACCAGAGCATTGACCTGTTGCAAAACTCAATATCTCTGTGGCCGAATCCCAGTCGCTTATTCGCCACGCATCCATCAGTCTTGTCTGCTGGTGAGAAAACTAACGAACTAAATCAAGTTACCCTTCGGCCCCTGTGGCCCTCGATTGCCAATCGCCGTGGCCGCATCATCGCTGTTATCCTCACCACCAATCACTCGCTCGACACACTGTAATCAATTCAACCGCTTCGCAAAGCCATTTGCCTTGCCAAGCCCCCTTTTGGAACGCATGTTTGTGCTGGAAACAGGGCCAATTGGGCGACATTTTATTGGATACCATGACCGCAAATTTGCTGAAATCGACGCTCCAGGTAGTCCGAGCTGGGTGCAATTGGTTGCGGGGCGGTCAACTTTATCGCAGCCTCGCCGCTCGTGGTGAAGCCCCCATTCCGATTCTGTTTTACCATCGCGTGGCAGCGGATGCGCTTACCCCGCTGACAATCACCCCCCAGCGATTCGCGAGACACATCCGTTTTCTGCGGAAGCGGTTCCAAGTGATCGATCTCGCCCAGGCTCAGCAGCATTTACGGCAGCGAACCAGCAATCAGCGGTTTGCGGCGATTACTTTTGATGACGGTTATGCAGACAATAATGCTTTTGCGCTCCCTTTGTTGGTAGAGCACCAATTGCCTTGCACCTATTTTGTTTCGATCGATAACGTCAATCAACAAATTCCATTTCCTCATGATTTGGAAATGGGATTTCAGTTCGCCCCTAACTCGATCGACGATCTGCGCCGCTGGTCGGCCGCCGGGATTGAAATCGGTCTGCACACGCGGACGCACTTCGATTTCTCCAAACCTCACGACCAACAGACAATCGACTCAGAGATCATCAGCGCGGCTGCCGAGCTGACCGAGTGGTTGGGTAAACCACCACGTTTTTTTGCTTTTCCTTATGGCTTGGTCGATCAAATCAGTCCGCATGTCGTCGCGGCGCTCAAACAACTGGGGATGCTGGGCTATTGCAGCGCGTACGGTGCTTACAATTTGCCCACCGATGACCTGTTCCACATCCGCCGAGTCCATGGCGATCATGAAATGGCCCGTTTCTGGAACTGGATGATGCTTGATCCCGAAAAGCTGAGGAAGCAGCAGCGCGAGAGCGAAAGGATCGGTGTTTCCGGTTCCATGCCAGCGGCACTTGCTCCGCAGGTCTGCAGTACGCCTGGTCAATAAATAAGCTACGGTTGTTAATGAACAATCCTTGATGAACATCCGTGGAGAATCCCCTCCGCTAACGCTTGCTAACGCATCGGACAAGGCCTCGCGCTGAAACTTATGACACAGCCAATCCAACAACGTATTTCAAAGAAAATTGGCTCCTGGTGGCCACGCTACCGTCCGCAACCGCGAATTCGCCGCGGCCCGTTACCGGTAATGTTTGTCATCACCAGCATGCCAGTCGGTGGCGCTGAGGTATTGCTGGCAAATTTGATCCGAGGTTTGGACCGCCAGCGAATCGAGCCGGTGCTAATCTGTCTCAAGCAAGCCGGGCCGCTGGGCGAACAACTCTCCGCGGTCTGCACCGTCCATGCCAAACTGCTGTGTGGTAAATGGGACCTCAGGGTGCTGCCCAGGCTGGTGCGATTGTTCAGGCAACACGAGGCGGCTGCGGTTGTTACCGTGGGCGCGGGGGACAAAATGTTTTGGGGACGATTGGCGGGGTGGATCGCCGGTGTGCCGGCTATCTTTAGCGCCATACATTCGACCGGTTGGCCAGATGGTATTAGCAAGCTCAATCGCAAACTGACTCGCATCACCGATGGCTTTATCGCGGTTGCCGATCAGCACGCCGACCATTTGCGCACCGCCGAAGGGTTGCCGGCTGAGCAGGTTGTTACCATTCGAAACGGAGTTGACACCGAGCGGTTTCGGCCACAGCCAGAGCAATTCGCACAGCTACGGGCAGGGGTGGGGATTGCCGAATCGGCACCTGTTTTTGGGATCGTCGCAGCGCTGCGCCCCGAAAAAAACCACGCCATGTTCCTCAGGGTCGCTCGGCAAGTTTGTGACCAAGTCCCCGCTGCCAAGTTTCTGATTATCGGTGATGGACCGGAGCGAGCCACGATTGAACGACTCGTCGAGCAACTGCATTTGCAGGACTCCGTCAAGCTCTTGGGCACCCGCGCTGATACGGCCGATTTGCTGAGTATCATGGATGCTTTCCTGCTCTGTTCCCTGAACGAAGCGAGCCCGGTTTCGGTCCTAGAGGCTTTGGCTTGTCAAGTTCCCGTCGTTTCCACACGCGTGGGCAGTGTTGCCGAATCCGTGATCGACGGGGAGACTGGTTTCTTGGTGGCAGTGGACGACGACCAAGGAATGGCCGAACGGCTGATCTATTTATTGGCCAACCCCGAGGTTTACGCCGCGATGGGAGCACGCGGGCGAACGCTGGTCGAGGCCAGCGGTTCGTTGACGGCTATGATCAATGGATACACTGAACTTGTGGAACAACAGTACGACCGTTGTGCCCGGCGAAGAAATCCAGAGCGAGACTTCATCGACCGCCGCCAAGTCGATCGGCAGCAAGCTAAACCCGAGGCTGAAGATGAAGAGACCGTTCGGGTAAGTTGCGAAACCAGTTCTGCGAGCCCGCTTCCCGCAGGTTCTCTAACCACTCAGCCCTGATAGATAGGCTTTGGTAATGTCATTCGTCGATGTGGTGAAAAGTGCTGTGGTTTCACCATGTTCGATCACCTCACCAACGCCATCACGCATCCAGAACACCGCCGTGTGATCAGCCAGGCGGCGAGCTTGGGCTAAATTATGCGTCACGATAATAATCGTATACTTGTTTCGCATTGATTGAATTAATTGCTCGACTCGTCCCGCCGCGATCGGATCGAGCGAACTGCAAGGTTCGTCCATTAATAACACTTGCGGCCGGAGTGCCAGCGCGCGGGCGATGCACAACCGCTGTTGCTGGCCGCCCGAAAGTTCCAACGCAGATCGGTGAAGGCGGTCGGAGACTTCCTCCCACAAGCCAACTTCTCGCAGGACCGTTTCGGTGACTTTCTGTAATCGATCCTGTTGGCGAACTCCGTGTTCGCGAAGCGCTAGTTCAATATTGCGACGAATCGACATCGCAAACGGGTTGGGCTTCTGGAAAATCATGCCAACTTGCCGGCGCAGTTCACTGGCCGAGCCAAACGCAGTTTCAATATCTTGAGCCCCGAACTTTACTTGCCCGCTAACGCGTGCTCCCGGAATCAAGTCGGTCATGCGGTTCAGTGCCGCCAGGAAACTGCTCTTTCCACAACCGGAAGGACCGACGAGCGCCAACACTTTTCCCGGCTGGGCGACCAGCGTTACATTCCGCAGCACAGTGCGGCCATGGTAGGCCACGGAGAGATCGATCGTGGAGATCATGGTCGCCCCCGCAACGATGTTTGCGTGGGCAGACCCGCCATGCGAAATAACAAACCGGTAATCACGTTGATCAACAGCAACAGCCCAACCAGCACGCAAGCTGTCGCGTAGGCCCGCGATCCCCCAGCCGGAACATTCATGGCTAAATCATAAATGTGCACACTCAACGATCGGCCGGAATCGAACAACGAAGTTGGTGTTCGCGCGACATAACCCGCGGTGAAAATCAAGGCAGCCGTTTCCGCCAAAGCACGTCCAATACAGAGGACGATGCCAGCCAATAACGCTGGTGCGGCCGCTGGTAACACCACGCGGAACATGATCGCGGTCTCGCCGAGTCCAAGTGCCGCGGCGGCCCTTCGGTAGTCATTCGGGACCGCAAGAATCGCTTGCTCGAATGTGCGAATCATGATTGGCAGCACCATGCAGGCAAGTGTAAGGCCACCTGTAAGGATCGAATAACCGAGCCCCAAACTGATCGCGAAAAAAGCGTTTCCAAACAGCCCGAAGACAATGGATGGCACTCCCGCCAGCACATCGAGGCTGCGTCGCACGTTGTCGGCCAGCCACGCTGCAAACCGGGAGTGCTTACCTTTACTCTGCTCAGTCAAGGCAATGGCGGTTCCCAGCGAAAATGGGACGGCAGCCAACAGCGTGACGGCGAGAATCAGCGTCGTGGCCAAAATGATCGGGCCAATCCCACCAGCTCGTCCCGCATTTTCAACCTCTGCGATCAGGAAGGAAAGGCTGATTTGCGAGAGCCCCCGGACCGCAATGTCAACCAGAATCCAGCCGAGCAGCGCAACGACTGCAGCGGCCAACCCTGAAACCAACGTTGCGACCAGGAACTCGCGGAGTTGGTGCGGTTGTCGGTTGTTGAATCTCAAGGCTGTTAGACTATCCCCGCGCATTGGAGTGGCTCCCCCGCCATGAGCTACCAATCACAATCGCGCTCACGAGGAACATCATCAGCAAACCGCTGACAAATAATACTGAACGATGCGCGGAAGAGGCGTAGCCAAGCTCCAGCGCAATGTTAGCATTCAAAGTTCGCCCTGGTGACATCAACGACGTTGGCAGCTCCACAATGTTACCGGCCAACATTAACACCGCCATCGTTTCGCCCAAGGCGCGGGTTAAAGCCAACACCATCGCGGAACCAATCCCACGTCGCGCCCCCGGCAACACAACCGTGGCGATGATCGCGGCGCGTCCCAGCCCCAGGGCGGCCGCAGCATAAATCGACTCCCGCGGTAAAGCAGCGATCGCCACATCCGAAAGCAACGCCACTGTGGGCAGGATCATCAGCCCCAGCACGATTGTGGCGGTGAAGAGATTTTGCCCACTGCCGCCCAGATTGGCAATCAGCGGTGCTAGGACAACCAAGCCCCATAAACCAAATACAACCGAGGGGATGCCGGCTAAGATTTCAATCAGCCGACGATGCCAGTTCATCCACGCGGGGTGAGCATAAAAATGGATGAACAGAGAAGACGCAATTCCCAGCGGGGCTGCAATGACTAACGCACCAACGCTGGTCAAACAAGTTGCCACAATCATCGGAACCAAATTATATTGGCCCGATAGCGGGTGCCAGCTGTTGTCAGTGAAAAAGCGAGTAAACCCTAACTCCAACAAAGCGGGCGCCGCTTCACGCACCAGAAAGACGAGGATCAAAAGTACGATCGTCGCTGAGACCACTGCCAAAGTGCGGGAGATGTATCTCAGTGGCCTATCACTCCGTAACATCAGTCTCTCTCGCAACCGGACAAAAGTATTGCGACTCGACAAGGTCATGAACTTGGGAGGATTGGCAGAAGTGGATGAATGCCTCGGCGAGTGGTGAGGGAGCAGACTTGGTGACTAAATTTAATGGTCGGCTCATGGGGAATTCACCGCTCGCTACCCGGTCCGTACTGGCGGGGACACCGGCGAGCGGCAGTAGTCGAAGCGGTGCGCCCATGGCAATGTTCGCTTCAGCGGTCCCAATCGAGACATAGCCAATGGCCCCCACGGCACCGGCGACCGTTTTCACGCCGTGTTCATTATCACCCACGATCACGTCCGCTTTGATGGCTGGGTTTGACAGCGCAAAATGAGCTAAAAAGACTTCCAGCGTCGCTCGACCTTCAGCTTTGTGAACGACGATGATTTGTTGGTCGGGACCACCGACTTGTTGCCAATCGTTAACCTGGTCGGTATAGATCGCGATGACTTGTTCGGTTGTCAATTCCTGAATTGGGTTGGATTGGTGGACAATCAGCCCCACGCCGTCCGCAGCGATTTGATGTGCGGTGAGATCCTTTTCGTCGTCTTGTAGCGACCGGCTAGCCATGCCGATATCAGCCATGCCGAGACGCACATCGGCGATCCCTTTGCCCGAGCCACCAGTTTGAACGTCGATGCGAACGCCCGGTTGCAACGATTCAAATCGCTTGGCAATTTCCGTGACCAAAGGCGCCGCGGTGCTCGACCCGCTCAGCGTTATTTTACCGCTCAACTGTCCAGCGTTTGTCCCCTTAATTTCCCCGGTCGCGTTCCCATCGCAGCCGCCTGAAAAGCACGCCACCATAGCAACGCATAGGATGAGGACAACGCGAAGATGGGACACGAAGCAAACTACCAATCGATGACGTTCGTAGCGGGATCCGCCAAGCGTTTCGGATGACATGCGGACGCTCATGGAAACGAGAGTTGGCAGCAGCCGAGTTCGATAGCGCGGCCATTGCAGTCGCGGATCACGGAGGGGGCGAGCGAGTAAGAAACGAAACGCCCGGTTCGCGTGGCCGTTACGATTTGAGCGTCTCGCAGCGTCTTTAAATGATGCGACAGCAACGTGGGTTCGACACTCAGCGATTGATTGATTTCTGACACCGTTTTCGGACCGTCGAGGAGTTGCTCGACCACTGCCAAACGGGTCTCGTCAGCCAAGACTTTAAAGACGCGGGCGCAGGAAATATCCTCCCCGCTTCGTTGTCCCAAAATCGTGTAGACAGTCTTCATGGCGTTTTGCTCGAATGAACAACCAGTCAATTGAACCATCATTCAACCATCGGGCGAGCCAGCAGTCAACGCGACGGGTTTCAAAGTGGGCCGTGACCAAGGGGAACTGAAAAGATTTTCGCGAGTGCGGGACGTATACACCTGAACTCTGCTGCGTCCCCGGTTTTGGCTGGCGTCCGCGGTTTCGGCCGACTTCCGCGGTTTTGGCTGAGGGTTTAGGAGGCGATTTGCGGCGGTCTTGGGTTCGCGTTGAGCAACGGCTGCGAACCTTGCCGAGATTTCCCTGGTCAAATGAATCTGGGAATTTAAGAAGACGGCTTGTCGAGTATTGGCGATTTCTTTATCTTTTGCGGAACGTTTGTTGGCGGAATAGCTCAGTTGGTTAGAGCAGCGGAATCATAATCCGCGTGTCGGGGGTTCGAATCCCTCTTCCGCTACTGGATCATGCCGACAGCGCGGTCGATTTGGTCGCCCACCGGGTTTATGCTGGCGCGAGTTGGGCGCTGGGGCGGCCGTAGAGATAGCCTTGCCCCTGTTCAAAGCCCAAATCGAGGCAGGCTTCATGCTCTTCTTCGGTTTCCACACCCTCGGCGAGTGTGATGATGCCAATCGACTTTGCCACGGCGATCAGACCGCGAATGATTTCGCGGCGTGGCCTTGATGCCGTGTCGAGGTTCTGGATCAGTTGGCGGTCGAACTTAAGCACGTCTGGGGGCACCTCGGTCAGTTCCAACAAGCGCGCTTGCCCCGCTCCGAAGTCGTCGTAGGCCAACTGCATACCCAAATCATTGAGAGCGGCCCGCAAGCGACGCATTTCTGCGATCGCAGTTACCCCTCCCTCGTGAACTTCAATCGCGATCTTCAACTCGGGAGCCGCTTCGCGCAAACTCACCAACGATTCGAGCAGCCGCAGGGTGGAAGTTTCTTTGGGGTGCGTGTTGAGAAAAAGGGTGGGTCGAGCGGTGGTGACTGCGTGATGCTCAATGGCAATCGTCCGCATCAGCTCACTGAAAGCCTGTTCCTGTTGGACGCGGGCGGCGATGCTGAAAATCGAATAAGGCTGCTCCAGACCTGGCAGACTCCCCCGTGCTAAAACTTCGTAAGCCAACGGGGCTCGCCGTTGCAATTCCACGATTTGTTGGAAATGAGGCGTCACCAACCGCTCACTCATCATTCGCTCAAACATCAGCAACTGGCTGGACCACATAAAGTCCTCCCCCGTCACCGTCATGGCGCCGGCGGAGTCACTCAAGGCAGGTTCAGCGATCGCGGAAATGCGAAAAACAACCGTGGCAAATTGGACTAAGTCGCCGTCTCCCGCCAAGGTATCCCCGTGCACCCGACATCCGTTGATGTAAGTGCCGTTCGTGCTGGAAAAATCTCGCACCAAGAGCTTGCCGCCGGCAGGTTCCAGCTGAGCATGTTGTTTTGAGATTGCGTTAGCCGGCAGGGTTAATTCCGCTCGCGGCGATCGCCCCACCGTTGTGGGCCCTTCAGCCAGCTCGATCCGTCGCCCAATTTGCCCTTCCTCGGCGAATTCGACGAGCATCCAGCGTGTCTGATCGGCGAGCCGTGATTGCATTGCGGAAATCTGCCGAGAGTCGTTGGTGATGCAAATGGGAGGTAATCGTTAAAGTTTGCTATCCATCCACAGTGGGGCAAATTTGCCGGGGACAGAAGTCGACACTTATTCAACCGCCGGTCTCAATTGAAACGATTACGCCGATCGCCGGGGGTGCATTGACATTGACTCACCGGTGGTCGCTTGCCATCATTGCCGAGAATCTGCAATTGCCTAGTGAGTTCATTGATGACAGCTTCCGAATCCGAGGCCTTAAGTCAGTATTGCCGCCGAGTGGCCGAGTCAGCTCGATCCGCTGCTGAGCATCTGTCTACACTTTCGACGGCGGTAAAAAACGATTGGCTGCTGTGCTCGGCGGATTCGTTGGAATCGGAGATGGGATCGGTGTTGGCTGCCAACGCGATCGATTTAGAACGAGCTGTTGAATTCAAATTATCAGCGGCCGCCTGTGATCGCTTGCGGCTGGATGAGACCCGGGTCAGTGCCATCGCTGAGGGGCTGCGGCAAGTCGCCCGTTTAGAGGATCCGATCGGCCAAACGCTGGAAGGTTTCGTGCGGCCCAATGGATTAAAGATTGAAAAAGTTCGCGTCCCGCTGGGGGTCGTCTTTTTCATCTACGAGAGTCGCCCCAACGTGACCGCGGACGCGGCGGCAATTTGCGTCAAGAGCGGCAACGCGGTGATTTTGCGGGGCGGTAAAGAAGCGGCCGAGTCGAGTCGTGCAATCGCCGAAATTCTGCAAGCCCAAGGCAAATTGCGGGGAATACCTGACGGGGCGATACAACTGGTGTCGACTCCACATCGTGATGCGGTGGGCTACTTTTTGCAAGCGAATGATTGCATCGATGTTGCCATTCCACGCGGTGGTGAGGGTTTGATTCGTCGTGTTGTCCAAGATGCGACAATGCCCGTCATCAAACATTACGACGGCAATTGCCATGTATATGTCGATCAACACGCCACACTGGAGATGGCCTGCGAGATTGTGTTGAACGCGAAAACGCAACGAATGGGGGTCTGCAACGCTTGTGAATCATTGTTGGTTCACCAAGCAGTCGCCGCCGAGTTTATTCCCCGCGTGGCTGCGAAATTGTCTGCCGCTGGTGTTGAAATGCGAGGGGACTCGTTAACACAAAGCTACTGGCCGGCAGCAAATGCGGCCAGCGAACAGGATTGGCGTACCGAATATCTGGGCCCCATCATCAGCATTCGCGTTGTTGACGATCTGGAAATGGCAATCAAGCACATCAATCACTACGGCTCGCATCATACCGACGCGATTGTTACCGAACACTTGGAAACCGCGCGGAGATTTACCAGCCGAGTTGACAGCGCGGCGGTGATGGTCAATGCCAGCACCCGATTCAACGATGGTGGCGAATTTGGCTTAGGGGCTGAGATCGGTATTTCCACCGATAAATTTCACGCTCGGGGGCCATGCGGTTTGCGGGAGTTAACCAGTTACAAATATATAGTCACCGGAACTGGGCACATCCGCCAGTAGGCGACACCAGACGCGATAGGGGACGAAGGAATGTCCGACGAAGTACTCAACCAAAACCAAGTGGAAAGCTTGCTGCGGGCGATGGAATCGCAAGATAGCGAGCCCGAAGCTGCCGCCGCGCCGCAACCGGAAGCGCAACCCGCTGCCGCTGCCGTTGCCAAAGCCAAAAAGAGTCCAGCCAAAAAAGCTCCTGCGCCAAACAACCGACGGATTCGCACCACCGCTTATGATTTCAAACGTCCCGAGCGGGTCGGTAAAGAACAGATGCGGGCGATGCACTCCTTGCACGAAGGCCTGGCGCGGTCCTTCGGGGCATCGATTTCCAGCATGCTGCGAACCATGATTGAGGTTAAATTGGTCAGTGCCGACCAGTTGACTTACAGCGAGTTTATTTTCAGTTTGGACAATCCCAGTTGTTTCACGGTGGTTAAACCAGAACCACTCGAAGGCAACTGGATTTTGGACATCTCCCCGTCGCTCTCTTACGCCATCATCGACCGCATGTTGGGTGGCGACCCTTCTCCGAACGACGTGATTCGCCGCCCGTTGACTGAAATTGAAAATCGGTTGATCGGCCGCGTGGTTAGGGTACTGTTAAACCAACTGAAGACGAGCTGGGAAAATATTGTCGATTTAGAGTTTGAAATCGATCGGGTCGAGAGCAATCCACAACTCGTGCAAATCGTACCGCCCAACGAAGTTGTCATCTTGGTTGGCCTGGAAGTTACGCTAGGCAAAAATCGGGGAATGATTAACCTCTGCATCCCTTTCAACACGGTCGAACGGTTTAACTCTCAGCTTTCCAATAATGGCTGGGTCGGCTACTCGCGAAATCATGCGACTGCGGAAACAAGAAAATCGATTGCCAAGAGTGTCGATGAGGCACCCGTTCAAATCGTGGTCACCCTTGCCCGCTCACGGATCAAGACCTCCGAACTGTTGGATCTCAACATCGGCGATATCGTGACTACCGAGCAAGATTCGGGAAAGCCGCTGGAGGTTTCCATTCAAGACGTGCCCAAGTTGAAAGGTCGACCGGGTAGTTTCAAAGGTAAGAAAGCGGTAAGAATCGAAGCCGACATTTCCTTTCAAAAGGAAAACAAATAAAAACTGGTTGGTTGCAATGTAAAGCGATTGTCCCCAATCGCTCGCGGCGTTGCAATGTAAAGCGATTGTCCCCAATCGCTTGCGGCGTTGCAATGTAAAGCGATTGTCCCCAATCGCTTGCGGGGTTGCAATGTAAAGCGATTGTCCTCAATCGCTTGCGGCGTTGCAATGTAAAGCGATTGTCCCCAATCGCTTGCGGCGTTGCAATGTAA
>CAZHTX010000065.1:3402-16733 GCA_964535475.1 uncultured Pirellulaceae bacterium | reverse complement strand
AAGTACGACCGAGGGTGTGAAGGGGAAATCCGCGCCGGCGGTTGCGGACGTTATCAACGAGGCACGCAGCAATTTGCAGAGGAAGCAGTGCTCCGAGGAGACGATCAAGCAGCCAGCGGTTCTGGCGGCATGCCGCCCCATTTGCCCGGTTGGAATAAGTGTTGTCGGGAGCAGCACCAAGCTGCTGGGCTGAGTAGACTGATGTAACTTGGCAAGTAACGTTGTGCCAGTCGGTACCATGCGAACAGCTATTAGGAGTGTCTGAGGTGAATCCGCACCGAGTATCTTTTGATCAGGACCGGCGAGAATTACTCCGAGCTTCAGCTTGTGGGGCTGCGGGTGCTGCAGCCCTCATGGTGGGTGGGCCTCGTCTACTGTCGGCTAAGCCTGCCGAGCTCATCGCGCAAGATGTTGAAGGTCCTCAGCGGCTACCATCCCGTCCCGCCGGCATCAAAGTGTTAATGCCGCGGAATCGTGTGCCGCTGTCGTTCATCATTGATGATTCGACCTGCCTGGTGAACATGGGGCATTTTTGCAACCCGCAATTCGCGGCCGCTTGGCCCAACCGCACCGAGTATCAAAAACCTTGGAGGACTTGGCCTCGCGAAATTCCTGATGCGTTCGTCCGGCGGTTTGGCGAGTGGTGTGCCGAACAGGGAGTGAAAGGCAAATACAGCATTGTCCCCAATCCCGCTTGCGTCGGTTGGCTCGATCGCGAACTGCCGGGGTGGTCGCGAGCGGAATTACAGTCCAGCTTAGATCTTGTTCGCGAATTGATGGTTCCCAACTGGGACATTCATCCAGAGATGATCACGCACACGCGGGTGATCGATCTAAAAACCGGCAGGCCAATGAATGAGATCAGCGCGGCCACGATGGAGAATTCGTATCCACAAGAGAAGAAGAGCGTGGATGAATTGGCCGCCTATCTTGCCTATGCACTTGGCATCTTGAAAAACTGTGATCTACCCTGTGAAGGCGTCACAACCCCCGGGGGATTTGGGAATGCGGTGAAGAGCGAATTACCGCTGGCTGTCGATCAGGCGGTACGCGATGTGTTTGGTGTGGAACTGCCGCACTACTTTAAGTACGTCATCTCTGGCGACGAGAGCACCGAGCCACAGCTGGAATATCTCCGCGGGTTAGGAACCGACGATGTGCGAGTGACGGTGAATGTTCCGGCTGGCACGGGCGATTGGTTTGGCGGTTGGCAAGGCGATACGCTCTCCGAACCGGATCGTTACTGTAATGTCGAAGCGACTAGTGGCCGCATGGTTGAACTGATCGAGCGGCGACAACCGGCAGTGATGCTTTGTCACTGGCCGGGCATGTACAGTAACGGTAGCGAAGAAGGATTTCATGCTTTCCAAAGAGTCGTCACCTCCTTGGCGTCCCGCTTTGCCAACGACACGATCTGGATGAAAGTCAGCGAGATTGCTCGGTACTGGGCTGCCAAAGAGTTGACCGAGATTAACCAACAGGGCAATCGACTGACGTTGACGGCACCCTTCGCGACGGAACGGTTCACGTTGCAGATCGACGGCGGTGCGGGACCAGTCCACATTGTGCAGGGGAACGATCGCAGACCGTTGCGTGAAGTGCTGCAGGCGGCGACTTTGGATGCGGGCACATGGATTGCCGATGGTAACAAAATCGTCGCGTGTTTCGACTTACCGAAAGGCACCACTCAAGTTGTGCTGGGAGCAAATTCCTAGTCGCTGCGCTGCGGATCGCCGTGTACCGAATCCGCGATACTTAGATTTTTCCAGCACGGACGTGCAGCGCGAGCAGGATGAACGCAGCGATAGTCGCTGTCCAGCGGACGGCGCCCACTTCAAACAGGATCGTGGCGCAAGCGACAATGCATGCCAGAAACAGGTAGATTGCCGAATCAAACCAGCCGCGACGACGTTTTCCTGTCAAGCAGGCCAAACTGTAGCACAGCCAAATCGCTGCGAAAGCAAAGTTGACGTACACTCCCCAGCTAGCCCGTACCCCAGTCACGCGGAAGGAATCTTCCGCGGTGGCGGCGAGCGCCGCGTGATGATTCCAGTGATAGACGAAAGCGTAACTTGCCATGATGTGAATCGACAGCAGCGCGGCCCCGACGAACCAAGACCAAGCGAATGTTGCTTCGGATTTCGTTAAACTATGAGAGGATACCGTCGAGTCGTTCTTCAAACGCGGCGGTGAGAGTCGACAAAGTGCTCCGATAAACCAAGCGACGCAGGCCAGCCAGACGGAGACGCGAACAAGCAGAAACTCAGGCATGGCAATTACGGACCACCAAGTTAATTTGATTTGAAGGCAATCTGCGAAGGGATACCATGACTATCTTCGGCATCATAATCGGCAAACCATTGTACTTACTATTGTTGTTGCTGGTTCCTTGGTTCTGGCGTTCGGGCTCCCGGTCGTTAGCCGGTCTCGGGCCCGTTCGCGGCGTTTTAGTAGCCGGTTTGCGGAGCATTATCGTGATCGCGATTGTGTTGTCCCTGGCCGAATTGAGGACGCGTCAAACCAGCCGTTCTGTTTCCGTCGTTTATTTACTTGATCAATCATTGAGCGTCTCGGTCGCTCAACGTGAAGGCATGTTTCGATACGTGCGAAATGAGGTCGAAGCACACCGGCAAGCTGGCCGCGGCGACCGCGCCGGGGTAATTGTGTTTGGCCGTACCGCGATGATCGAAGTACCGCCCCTCGAGGATGATCTTGCTTGGTTAACACATAGTGAGTTGGTGGTTGATGGGCTGGCGGAAGCGACGAATCTCGCCGATGCGTTGAAACTGGCCATGACGATTTTGCCAGATCAAGGCGCACGTCGCATCGTTGTGGTGACCGATGGAAACGAAAACCTTGGCAATGCGCGACAATTCGCTCCCAAGCTCGGAAAGCGAGGCGTTGGTTTGGACATCGTTGCCGTTGGGCGTGATGAGGCGGTCAACGTGGCCGTCGAAAAGGTGGTGGTGCCATCGGTCTCCCGGCAAGGTGCTCCAGTGGAAGTCCGCGTCGTCATTCGTAATGATAACTTGGTATCAACCGATGCCGCAAACGGAAGTGTGGCGGGACAGTTGCGGGTGACGCGGCGTATCGGCTCGGTTACCGAACTGGTGACCGAGCAGGAGGCGGTGGTCACGCCGGGAAAGAATGTTTTCGCGTTGGTGGATGCGGCCGATTCGCCCGCGGGCTTTTACACCTACGAAGCCGATTTCTCCGCCGCTGGAATCGTCGAACAGACCATCGCCGATAACCGGGCGACAGGTTTCACTAGCCGTGCCGGACGGCCCCGCGTGCTGTTGCTGGAGAACATCGATTCCCCCGGAGAGTTCACGGCATTGAGTGAGCGTCTGCGCGATCGTCAATTGAATGTTGAAGTGAGGAGCAGCGCCGCGGGGTTTAGCTCGTTAGCAGATTTGCATTCGTATGACTGCGTCTTGCTAGCCAACGTCGCTCGCGTAACTGGACAGGGTGGGGAGGCGTTGTTTAGCGATGATCAGATCGAAGCCTTGGTGCGAAATACCGAAATGGGCTGCGGTTTGATTCTGCTGGGAGGCCCACAAAGTTTTGGAGCTGGCGGTTGGGCAAACACGCGCCTCGAGGAGGCCTCGCCAGTGAACTTTACCATCAAGAACGCCAAGGTCATCCCCTCTGGCGCACTGGCGCTGGTGATTGACAAGTCAGGCTCAATGCAAGGCGAGAAGATGGCGATGTGTCAAAAAGCCGCCATGGAGGCTGTTCGCGTGCTGGGCCCCAAGGACCACGTTGGCGTGGTGGCATTCGACGGTGACGCGAGGTGGACCGTGCCAATGCAATTGATTGGTGACCGACAAAACGCCATCACTCGTAACATACGGCGACTGTCCGCTGACGGTGGCACGAATATGTATCCAGGGATGCTCACGGCGTTCACCGGTTTGCGGTCGGTTGACGCGGCAGTCAAGCATATGATTGTTCTGACCGATGGCCAAACACCGCCAGCCGATTTCGATGCGTTAGTCGATGAAATGCGAAAACAAGGTGTCACCGTTTCCACAATTGCCATTGGTGCGGGAGCAACGCGTCCACTTTTGAATGGTATCGCGCGACGAGGCAATGGCAAATTCTATTCAGTCACTTCACCGCAAGCGATCCCACGCATCTTCATCAAAGAAGCGATGCGAGTTACCAAGCCGCTGATTTATGAACGTGAGGAAGGATTCACGCCGCAAGTCGTGTTTCAGCATGAGGCACTAACAGGCATCGGCGATCCTTTGCCGCCAATCAATGGTTTTGTGCTGACCGAATTGAAGGACAATCCGTTGGTCAGCGTCGCGCTGCGTTCGCCGGTACCATTTGACGACTCTACATCCACAATCATGGCCAGTTGGAATTATGGTCTGGGACGCGTGCTGGTGTTGACTACCGATGCCGGGCAACGCTGGGCATCCGCTTGGCAAAAGTGGGATGATTACGATGCGCTTTTTGAAAACATGATCCGTTGGACTTTGCGGCCCCAGGAAGGGTTGGAAAATTTTGTCGTGAATACTGAGTTTCGCGATGGAGAGGTGCGAGTCATCGTGACGGCTGTGGACGAGGCTGGCGAAATGATAGATTTTTTGCCTATCTCGTGTTTGGTCTCGACACCCCAGGCCGGATTAATCGATCTTTCTATGCAACAAACCGCTCCCGGACGATACAACGGTTCGATCGCGATTGATCAACCCGGTAGCTACTTATTAGCGATCAACACGGGGATCGATGGAAGTGTTATTCGCACGGGTGTCACGGTGCCGTCAGCGGTTGAGTTCCGGGATTTGGAGCCGAATCGGGAAATGCTGGAAATTTTGGCGGCTCAAAAACCGGCTGGGGGCCAACCAGGTTCACTGATCGATTACGAACAATTACTTGCCGAACCAAGTAACATCCGCCAGCTGAACACTTTCCGTCCAACTTTGGCGTCCGCCTTCACGATGCAAGATGCCTGGCCCATCTTAGTGATGGTTGCCGCAATCTTCTTTTTCTTTGACATCTTCGTCCGCCGCGTGGTGGTTGATCCGGCACAGCTGCTCGCGCCGCTGGCTCAGCGTCTACGATCTCCCCAGGTTTCCAGCTCACAAGATGATCGATTCGAGCGATTGCGGAACCAAAAGCTTGCTACCGAGCAGAAATTGAGCCGGCGGGCAAGTCATAATACCCGTTACGAACCCAGTAGTATCCCAAACGCCCCCAACACCGAGCGCACGACCACAGCCGATGCGAGCCGAAATGATGTGTCTGCCCCGGCCAACGTAGTCTCAAGCCAAGAGGCGGAAGTATCCTATACCGATCGTCTACTAAAGGCGAAGCGGGCGGCGCAGGCTCGACATACGCCACCCCAGTAAGCAGCGTTCCAGTAAGCAGCGTTCCAGTAAGCAGCGTTCCAGTAAGCAGCGTTCAACTGGGCAGCGCTAGATTGAACCCGTCTGTTGGTTTGAGTTTGAGGGAGAGGCGCCTCCGCGGGCGAGAAGTTGCTTAGCCCAAACCGAAAGCAACCACTCGGACCCGTACACCGTTACGGACGTCAAGACAGTAAAGTTTCCCGACGAACCACTTTTAAAGCAATCAACCGAGGGTAGCTTATATGAACGTGAACAGCCTACACAAGAAAACCGGTTGGAAAATTACATTCGTGATTGGCGGGTTAGTTGTTGCAGCTTTGTTGTTACTAATTTTTGTAGTCCCGTTCTCTCTGAGTCCCGATGTAGTTTTCTCTCGTTCTGTAATAGAAGATGTTGAAAAACTATCCGACCAGGAGGTAAGCATTAGATGCCTGAAGGTAACTAACCAGGGTGTTCTGCCAGTATGGTATTTTGGCTATGGCGGGGTGGTTCGTAATTACGCAGTACATAACTTCAAGCCCAAGGAGAGTTCGCTACCACCGGATTTTCACACTTTTTTTACCGCTGGTTCATCCAAATGGACGAGACTAGATTCCGGTTCAACCGCGCGCATCATGGTCAATAGAGCACTAGCTTACGAGGGATTCCGCGTCGGAATTGAGCTTTCTGACTGGCGAGGAGGGACTCACGAAGTCTGGAGCCCTCGACTATAGATGCAGCATGCATCGTGAGTACCGAAACGATCGCGTTGGGTTTGGCAAGTGGCCGAGCGATGTCGATCAGGCCAAACGAATCTTTCATCGAGACCTTTTTTTGGGAGGCGACACTTCGACGCGACGTGCTTGATCAATCCAATCCCCGTATGACCGGTGATGGTCGCGTTGGTGAGCGAAAGCCATTCCAGCAGTGAAAATAAAGAAACTGGAAGACCAACACCGCCGCGACCATTTTCGTATGCGGTGACCAACAGATGCTAAAGATTTCCGCCCCTCGCCGCCTGACGGCACCCGCACGCGAGCGGGCAGCGCCAGTAGAAACGTAAGGCTTCCTTGCAGCGCAGGGGCTTAAGGTTGGAGGCTTCATACTCTTCGGACGAAGTTCAAACTTAAATCCTGGAATTTCAGCATTTCGCATCCGAATCGGGGAGCAGCCAAGGGTTTCAGCCCTATGCCAACGTCTTGTCATGCTGGAAGCATACGTTCGCTAGTGTCAACCATTCCGCATTCCCAGTGATTTCGTATCCCGATAGGAAAGCACGTATCGCATTTCGGTAGTCGAACGTCTTGGCAGTTCCGTCCCGTCCATCTTCAGTAGATCGAGTGCTGTCGGACATATCAACGATTCCGTTCGCGTTGATACGAGCCATGATTAGGGACAATGAGGCTTCGAACAGAGTTCGGATACTCTCCTGCTGTGCCGCATCATCGGTCATTCGGAAGAACTCGCCAGCGTATTTCAGTCCCAAGGCTTGATAACTGATATCAAAACCACCACGCTCGGCTAGGATGCCCTCCGCTGATAGCCTCGCAACTCCCTCGGCAAGGTATTGATCCGCTTCTGCATGAAAGACCTGATTATTGGCTAACAGTGCGGCCCGCTTGATCCCAGCGGCACGCAAGAAAAACCGGTGAGAAAAAGGATCTAAGTCAGATACTCTTGTGGCGTCATCGTTATTGATGATCCAATCAGTCATCGCACTTAAACCACCCATCCAGCTTTCACGCATTGACACGTCGAAGGGCAGGTAGTTGAAACGATCAAGTTCCTCGATGGAAATTCCGACGGCATGTTGGAATAGCGAAGTGGAATGAACTTTATCGCCTGAGTAGGGGAAGGATCCATCGCTGCTTTGCAGATCCAATCCCCACTGAATAACCGAGATTCCTTCGTCGGTCATCGCATCGTTGGCGATACCCAGTCCGGCCATGATCAATTCAGCTCCGTAACGCTGCATCTCGATATAGTAAGTGTCGGTCAGGCCGTTCTCCCAATCGGCGTTGACACCGACCGCCCCCGTCTCGGATGTCTCGCCAATCAGGTACCGTGGGTTAACCTCGAGCACATCGGTCACCACGAATCCCTCCGCTCGACTGTAGAATGATCCGCTAAAAAGACGTACGAACGTTTCGGTGGCCTCAAAACCATTTTTTTTGCTGGTATCGGCCATCATGGTTTCATACGAGAATGCTTCATCAAAGACGCTATCGTAGACTCTTACATAGTCATTCTTACCGTTGGTTGAATAACTGTAGTTCCGCTCGAATCCAACTGCCTCGGTAACGCGACTTGGTGATATCATCCGAACGCGTTCCTCGGAGACGACAAGAAGGTCGGAATCGAATGTGTCGTACTGGTAGACCTTATCGTATCCTCCTGCGGTAGCCCAAGCTTGCTGGACTTCGACATCATGCACAATGACGTAAGATTCCGCTGAATCGATCGTGGAATGGGTGTTTTTCATCACGATCGAATCGTCGCCAATACCATCCTGAAGGACAGCGAAATCTTCTCCGCCGTAAGCATAGACGTAGATCCTATCAAAACTGTTGACGGTGACGTTAGTACCGTCGTCTCGGGTCATCTGGGTCTCAGTTGGAGATGCGATAATCGCATCGCTGGCCTCGGTTCCGTACAGAAACGCGCGATCGTTCAAGCCCCCGACAGATTCTGCTCGTACATTGCCGAATCCGAATGCCTGAAAAGTGAACTGAGCACTCGATAATTCGATGCTTTCCGACCAAGACTTGAATACTTGATCGGTGTCGGCAAGATCAACCACTCGCAAGCTATCGTTCCCATCGCCTCCTTCAAGCCGGATGGTGGTGTATTGAGTTGCCGAAATGCGCTCCTCTGTTCCATTGAGACGAAGGATATGTTCCTCCGTTCCCATGATGAATTCGGCATTGTCACTAGCTTGCGTCACTTGGACCACGTAGCTGCCATCCGCATTCACAACACCTAGACTTGCCGCGGCTTCTCCCGAAACGTCGGACAACGGGAGGGCAGTTTCAACACTCGCCTGGACCTGTGTTTTCCAAGCACCCTCCAGTTTCTGGACTGAAGGTAATTGCGAAAGTTTATCGTTCGCGACTCGACTTCGCTTTAACAGGGCGTTTTCGAATTTATCCGTGGTGTCTTTACCCTTCTCGGTTTCCAAAGAAGAAGTATCGACGTAGCTCACCTCAGCCGGGATCGAATCTTGGTCGGCTAGCGAAGGCAGGTCTGCCGCCAGCAACTGGCGTGCCTCCATGGATTGAACTCGCAAGACTCGTGTCTTCCGTTTTGCCTTTCGTGAATTTCTCTTGCGATTGGGAGCTGATATGCGATCAAGGAACCGATGGAAATCGAATAAAACACGCATTTGAACAACCTAGGTTCAAGGGTCAAGACAATGCGCGTAGTTAGAGGGAAGTTTGCTGCGTATCAAAACCATATGTTTTATTTCCACCCACTTTCCGGTTTTTTCAAGATATACACAAGATGTACCATTGGCGAGGACATGTGACTGTTGTATCCGTCAACATCCGGTGAATCCGGTCAGGTCCACGGCAGCTCCCTGCCCTAAGGCCACCCCAGAGAATGCAAGAGACCTTGAGAACACTGAAAAACTAAAAAGCATTTTTACCGTATCATTTCTCTCTGGACCCTGCGTAGCGGGAATCGCTCGGGCAAATCTAGCGAGAGAATAAAGACGATCGGAAGCTTGTCTGCGGGCGGTCACCGCGGGCTGAGAACTTGTCGGTTCTATTTCGCCTGAGAAATTTACAGAGTTGTTTGGGCGGAACCAGCGGACGCCCTGCAGTCCGTCACACCTACAGACATCCACAACAAAAGTTTGGCACACCAAACTCCCTGCACACAGGGGAGATCCGCAGCCTCATTATCAAGTTGCCGAAAACGCGGCTGATGTTCGACTGGAATCAAAAAATGGCCCGCCAAGTCAATGACTTGGCGGGCCACCGCAACAAACTCCACCCTGCTACGCACAGGAAGAGAGTACAGTATCAAACACAGCAAATCCAACTAACCGGTCGCACTTTGAAAGACGAATCAAAGGGGTCAGGCCTCTTTGGTGGGGCTTTTGCACATCAAAGAGGCCTGACCCCTTTGGTTCAATGACCCCTTTGGTTCAATCAAGGATCGATTAATCAACGATCGATTTAAGCTTAATTGTCACGTCACCCACCCTGCAATATCGTTAGGGATGTGTTCGTTCCAGTCGGATTACGCAAAGTCACGAGTCATCCTCGGCGGGCGGGCCTTCGTCAGCCGGGGCCTCTTCGCTGTCACTGATCTCTGGGATGGCAACCCGTTTCGTTTGAGAAACCTTATCGCTCGATTCGTCCGGCAGGGACAAGGCAGGCTTCGAGGTAACCGAGCCAATTCCTCGATCATCGTGTAGATAATTGGTGACGCTGGGAAAGGCGATAGCGCTACCTGCTTCATCAATGACTCTCATCGTGTCGAGCAACAGTTCTTGTTGAACGCTCAGGAATTCAGCAAAGTCGGTCGTCAGTACGTAAGCACGTACGTCAATGTCGATCGAGGACTCCCCGAATCTCAGCAGCCGTATGCGAGGCATGTCGGAGGTTTCCTCGACCATCGGATGCGCGGCAATGCGATCTCTCAGTTCGCTCAGCAAACCGTCGAACTGATCAGGCGTGGTTTCATACCGCACACCTACGATATGATGAAAGAAGCATTTGTTGCGCATCGAATAATTGGTGATATGCATCTTGGAGAGGTCGGAGTTGGGCACCGTAGTAAGGGTGTTGTCGAGACCTCGAATGCGACTGGATCTCGGCCCAATCATCTCCACGATGCCGTCGGAATTCCCGTAGTGGATGAAATCGCCGACACGAAACGGTCGATCCGCGAAGATGCTGACACCGCCGAATAAATTTTCCACCGTGGACTGAGCCGCGAGCGCCAGCGCAAAACCGCCCACACCCAGTCCGGCAAGCAGTCCCGCCGCAGGGATTCCAATTTCATTAGCCCCCCAAACAATGATACCAGCCACCGCCAAACCACCCAGAACTCTCGCCAATAGCCGCAACAGATGCGCGTCATAGCTCTGTTCGGGAATACTCGGCAACGCGATGACCGTTTCGATGATCAGGTGGAGGAATAACCAAGCTGCCCAGGCAAGCGAGAACGACATTCCCACGCTAACTATTAGACTGACAAGTTCCGCGAAGCCCCCGGAGATGTTTAACTGGAATTCAATCAACAGCGAATGCGAGCCGTAGATCAAACCGGTCAACACTATCGGAACCGTAAACTTACAGATCAAACGCCATACCGCGCTGCCTTCCGCGGAGACTTTCCCTGTTAGGCGAGCCCACAAGACGGTCACAAAAACAATAGCGATCCCTAGCAGCAGCGTGAAAAGCACCTTCCACAACGGAGTTCCCAACAAATTAAAACGCAGGCGGGAAGGGATTTGGTCCGCGAGCACCAACGGGAACAAAGGTCCGGTGAATCGCAACACCTCTTCACGCGCGTTAGGATAATCCGTTGATCTGACAGCGGGCAGCTTAATGATCGCCTGGTAATATTCGGGCAAACGCTTTACGGTTGTGCTGGAGAATAGGTACTCGCCGCGATCTGGGCCTTCATCGATCCGCCGAATGACGATCTCGGTATCTGGGTACGTCCATTCCTCGACGGCCTCGGGATCGAACTCGGGCCCCCCGGGGACCGATTCTGAATCGACCGGTGGGAGACGCACCAGGACATCGTGCAGGTAAGAAAACGAGGCGCCGGCCACTTCACGTTTGAACGCTTCCGGCGTTTCACTTAGATCGAACAGTTGCCGAACGGGTGCAAATGTCTGCAGCGCGTTGACGTACTGCTCAAACGATTGCTCCTGACGATAGGCAGTCAACGCTTGCTCGACCTTCGCCGATTGCTCCCAAAAAGATTGCAGCGTCGCACGAGGGCTTGAAGTGTCAAGCGGCTTTAGAGGGGTGTCCGCTTGGCCGAACGCCGGCATTGCACACAGTGCTGCAAACGCCAAAACGCCGACACTACGCACCACCATGTAAACCGCTTGCCAAACACCTTTTCGATAACATCCATTGCACGATTTACCGCGACGTTTTCCCTGTAAATTCATTAAAACGTTTCTTCCTCGTAGTTCGGTTAGTCGCGAAACGGAATCGCGGCTCGCGTTCAAATCAAGAGCAGCACATCGGTCACCCAATATTCGTTACTTGTCGCCCTCGGGCTTCTACGGTAGCTTCGGCCATCCAGCCCTGCGAAAGCAATACCCAGAATATTGAGATCCGTTCGCCCGTCTAGTACGGGTTTCAACGCCCGGTCCAGCGAACAGAGGCCGGCACCGCGGTGGCGGCTGTGGAGTAACGGTCAGTGCCTGACGCGAGCAACTTCAGCAGGAGTCTGCGATCAATTTTTTTCCTCCGATTTACTCGTTTTAGTAAGCCTGCCCCTCTCAGGACGCGAGCAATCTGGAAGTCTCGCCACAGCATCAGACCGGGGGCGAGCTGGTTTTTAATGAGATTCTCGGACTGCCGTGAGAAGAAACAGTCGAAATCGTGCAACCGCGGATCAGGAGTTGCCGTGACTTGCGAACCGACTTACGCCGGGGTAGCCTCGACCGGCAGGCGATGAATCGATTGCCGCGTTAAAGAGAATGCACCCAACCACTCCCGGGGGGGCGTTATTAATCCGCCTACCCGCAGCCGAATACTGAGATACGATGAAGCAGCAACAGAACCACGATACTTTCTGGGACATCGAAGCTGCGTCGGAACGTTTGTCTGCGATCTGGGATGTCGAGCTTGTACAGTCCGGGGCGGGTCCATTGCGACTCGATTTCCGTCAAACGACTCTGGGTGGTTGCGCGGTCTACGAATGCCGCACAAATGTCGAACTCATCGCCAGTGGCGCGAGGTCCGAACAGTACGTAACGATTTCCCCCATCACCAATGAGTGTGCTGCCTCACGATTCCGCGGAAAAGAGCTGAAGCCCGATCGGCTCCTTTTGATGGAGCCTGGGGGGGAAGTGTTTCAGCAGTTCGCCTCTGGTCATCGACAACTGGCTGTCTCGATTCCGGTCGACTTGTTGCGGAGAGTTGCCACAGCGGAGTTTCTCCCCGAAGAGAAAGTGGATGATTTTCTGGCTTGGCGGAATTTGGTACCGAATGAAAACAAACTGAAGCGTCTGCGCCGCACGCTTGCCGACATCCTGCGAGCAGAGAACTCGCCGTTGGTTAGACCCGACGCGGACGTTCTATTAACGGAATGCATTTTGGGCGTCCTCCTTGACGGTGAAACACGGGACGCGAAAGTTGCCCCGCACCAGGCCCGCCGACGGATCATCTCGAAAACGCTCGAACTGATCCATGCCTACCCCCATCAATCGCCATCCATTTTGGAGCTTTGCGTGGCAAGTGGTGCAAGCCGACGCACTTTGTTCTACGCCTTCGACGAGCTGCTCGGGCTCTCGCCCAATGCGTACATCAAGAAGTTTCGGCTCGGCGAGGCTCGACGGACCATTATCCGGAATCGAGAGCAACGATGTGTTCAGCGTGTCGCTCGCAGCTTGGGGTTCACCCACGAGGGGCAATTCTCGATTGATTATTCATCGGCTTTTGGTGAGACACCCAGCGAAACGCGTCGTCGGTTTCTCAGCCTTGACGATCGCATTGAGGGGAACGAATAGTGATTCCAGCCGCCGTCGAAACGCCGCTTGAACTCGCAACAAGATTCGTCTTACCTTCACGACAGTCCAATGGTATGGCCCAGTTACGGCAGATGGCGTTGACGGCGGAAAGTGTGTCGGCGGGCGGGGACTTGCTGGGCTGATATAATAGAAAGTGACATACCCGCCCCGTAAGTTTCATCGCCGCAGATTCCTGGGCTGTGCCTTCCTGCGTCGTGGCTTCCTACGCAGGCCATCCCCGGGCGATGACCTGAGAACGTGTGTCGGGTACCAGTTCCCACCGATCG
>CAZHTX010000065.1:0-3302 GCA_964535475.1 uncultured Pirellulaceae bacterium | reverse complement strand
CCATCCCCGGGCGATGACCTGAGAACGTGTGTCGGGTACCAGTTCCCACCGATCGATAAAGAGTAGCAGTATTATGAAGCGATTCGCGCGAGTATGCCTTTTCATCCTAAGTTGTTTATCGCTGCAACCCGCGATTTCCGCAGAGGACAATGTCACGTTGTTTGAGTTCAGCGAAGCTTCGGCGGCGAGCAAGTGGCAGATTGTGAACGATGGAGTCATGGGGGGCCGATCGACCAGTCAAGCTCGCATTGGGTCGCTCGAGTCGGGTGGTGCGGTGATGCAATTTTCTGGCAACCTATCCTTGGAAAATAATGGCGGTTTTGCTTCGGTTCGTTCACGCCCCAGCGGATCGCTCGGTTTGGAGCCGGGGGATACGATCGTGATGCGAGTCAAAGGAGACGGGCGACGTTATACGTTTAACCTCTACACGCCCGATCGCCGCACCGCATTTTCGTATCAAACCGACTTTGATACGAAGCGTGGCGAATGGGTCGAAATCAAAATGCCGGTTGACCAATTCGTGGCCCACTCGTTCGGTCGCCCCATGTCGAACATGAAACTGACACCAGCACGCGTTCAAGCGGTGGGGATTTTACTGGGCGACAAAAAGCCGGGAGCTTTTGAGATTGCAATCGATTGGATCCAGCTTGTTAAGGAACGCTCGTAACATAAGTGTCGCCTTTCGCGCGGCGATGATGGCGTTGGCTTCGACTTTCGCGGAGCAGAAGGCAAGCTGGGAACGTGACAGGCGAGGTGAAGTGCCACAGCCACAGGCAACTCGCCCAAGTCGAACGTGCGGGGCGATGGAGTTGCCGATGGTAACGATTGACGCGCGGCTGAGTCGGGCTCATCGTTTTCAAATTCTCTCAGTCCGTGCGAATCTTCTATTGCGCAACCCCCGCTGTATCAGCAGGGCTGCTAGTCCGAAAAACAGGGGCACGGTGACGAGCGTAATTTGTTGTGCCGTAGCTGCGGGAATGGAGTTGTTAAACAAGTAAATTTCCTCATCATAGGTGGCGTACCGCCTGGGCATCCCGCCCCGCGCCATTCCGGCGAGCAAATAAATGAGGTTGGGCACGGCGATGGCTAAGCCGCCCAACACCAGCAGTCCGGCACTCACAAAGTAGCGAACCGTCGGTAATGACTGCGTCGTCTGCGTCGCCGACGGTTTGTAGGGATTTACCATGGAGCCTGTCGCGGAAGGCGGAGCGAAACATATCTGAAAGCCCACGCTTGTAGGCTGGGGGGCTCAATTCGGTCTACAATCTGGGGCACGTTTTTGCTATGCAATGGCTGACCTGCGACACGAGGTGGCAGGTACGGTGAAATTTCCTGGTAAAAGTCGATTGGTTCTGCGAACTGATTGAGCAACAGTGCCGAGGGCCAAGCATGCTTTATGCTAATAATTATCGCGGCTTAATTCCATTGGAACTGTACATAAAGCTACAGAATATATTTCCCCAGTCCGAGGGCGAAAGCGATAGTTTTTGGCTGCAGAGGGTAAAAAGGGACCCCATGCTGGCTCGCAAGATGTTCGGCACCAGAGAATTTAACACGGAGTTGGTTCAGGCCGTGCATCGTCGAACGATGGCGATGGCCGGAGCGCGGCGGATCGGGCATGACACGGCTGGGCCAAACCTGATCAAACTCATGAAGCCAGGCAGTGTGAATGCCAAAATCACGATTGCCGAACGCTATGCCAACGATTTCATGGTGCCCGACTCAAACACGTACAAATATGCCAACGAAGCCTATGAACTGTTGTTGGAACAGTTTGATGCCTTTACGCCCGCCGATGGTAGTGTTTTTTGGAATGGCGTTAACGAATTAGCGTTAGCGAAACTGGTCGATCGTTGGAATACAGAGCTGGCGGGAGAAATTTTTGGCCAACTGGAGGCCACCACAGCGGCTCGTTACGTAAATAAGCAGTTTGAGTGGGATGAGGGTGGCGTATTCCAACAATACTTTACGGATGTATCGGACCGACTCGGCCACTCCGCCAGAGGCCATGTAACCTCGGTCGTGCGTTGTGGTCTGCGACACGACTCAATCTTCACCGTCACCGAATTACCGCGGATGCTGCGGCAGATGGAAGACCAGATTAAATTGAAGCAACCGCCGGTGGTCACCGACCTGACGATCGTCGTCATTGAGCCCAAGCATCTGGAGAATCGGCCGGTGATGGCGTTTACCAATAATGAGATCACCATGATTCCCATCGTTCGTCCCGTCGAACGCCGTATCAACGGGCGGGATGATTGCACGATCGATAGTCACCTCCCGCTCAGCGCTCGCGTGCGGGAGTATTGGGCAGAGCGAGGTCGCCAGCCCGAGAGCGCCGCTGCAACCAGGATTCAGAAGGAATTTGAGAATTTGGTCAGGTGGCCCTGATGACAAGATTCGATTGCTTCGCCACTGAGAAGTGCCCCTAGCGTGTTAATGTTTCGTCAGCGACTTCATTCACATCGCTTTCATCCACATCGAGGTCGCCTTCAAGCTCAGCAATCAAGCGTTGCATCTGGGCGATTTCTTCTCTCTGTGTTGTAATAATCTGCTCGGCTAATTTGCGGACTCTGGGGTCGCTCAGCTCAGCACGCTCGCTTGTCAAGATTGCGATCGAGTGATGGGGAATCATGGCTTTCATCCAGGATACATCTTGGACGGTTTCCTGGCTGCGAACGAGATACAATGAGCCGGCAAAAATTGCCAGGCTGGCAATGTAGATTGTGATGTTCGCTTTTTTGTTGGAATACATTCCGAGCATGAAGGACAGCATAATGATGGCCATGGTGGCACCCATTAAGATCGCCATGTAGAGGCGAGTTTCGCTCCAGCTGACATGGGAAAATGCATAGGTGTTTAAGTACATCAAGATGAACATTGCGACGGTGGATGTCGCAATCATGGCACCAAAAAGTCGATAGCTTGACATTGCAGGCTCGCCTCGCCGGAAAGAGGAAGTCACAGCCTGGCATGCGGCAAATACGGTGCCGAGCTCGACTCAATTGGGCGATTTCCTTCACGCACCAACAATTTAACGCCGATCTGCACCGGCCAAGTCCAGAATCCGACCAAGACCAAAATGTTGAACAACGAGCCTGCCTTCAATCGTGCTTGCCCATCGCGTGTCTTGCTGCGCGGTAAATCATCAGGAATATCCCGCTGGTAAGCACGCCAATCACGAGGCCAGCGAAAGAGCCGACTAGCGCTCCGCCATACCAGGGCAAATCCCAGCGCGGATTCAGCAACGCCAGGATCGCGCCGATTGCGGCCAACAAAAGCACCGCTGCGAAAATGAAAAT
>CAZHTX010000064.1:0-16812 GCA_964535475.1 uncultured Pirellulaceae bacterium | reverse complement strand
CGACCAAGAAGTGTTGGTCATTCTGGATGGGGAAACTCTTGTAGCGTTGCTGATAAACATGCCCCATACCGCCGGTGTGATAATGAGCATGATATCGCATCGTGTGCGTGCCGCCGACCCAGGCCATGAAACGACTCATTTCGCCATCGACCAGCGGGCTCAAGACCAGATGATAGTGGTTGGGCATCAACTGGAATGCATACAGTTGGACCTGATGAATCTGCAAGCCTTCGTAAAGGATCCGCTCGAACGCTTCGTAATCCGCGTCTTTGTGAAAAATGGTCGCCCGCAGATTGCCGCGATTAAGCGCGTGATACAATCCGCCCGCTTCGTCTGCGCGTGGTGGTCTAGGCATGGTTGGGACCTCTCCGGAGAAAAACCCCAGTATAACTCGCAATCCCCCGTCATCAAAGAGGCCTGACCCCTTTGATGCCCGCGGGGTCGTCGGGCCAGTGGTGTTTGGGATAGCGGCGGCGGAGTTCTTTGCGGACTTCGATATAGGTTGATCGCCAGAAGTTTTCCAGGTCTTGAGTGACTTGGACTTCGCGATGATTGGGGGCCAAAATCCGCAGCAGCAAAGGTTGGCTTCCGCCCGCCACGCGGGGCGTTTCCTGCCAGCCAAAAATCTCTTGTAAGCGAACTTTGATCGAAGGGGCGGCCGGATCGTTGTAGTCGATCTTAATTTTTTTCCCGCTGGGGACTTCGATGGCGACGGGGGCCAATTGGTCGAGTCGACGGGCTGTTTCGAAGCCGTATTCAGCTTTCAGATAGTCGACCCAGGGCGCTTTGCGGACTTCTTCCAAAGCCAGTTTGCCTTGGCAGATCGCGACGGCGGTAGCTTGCAGCGTGGCTTCGTCGACCGTGGGAAAACCCTCGTCAGGAAGCTGTTTGGCCAAAAAATTAGCCCTCGCGACCCACTGGGTTAGCTGAGGTTGATCGGTCGGAAAAGCCAGCTTCCAATTGGCAATCACTTGCTCCGCCAAGATCGCCGCCGCCTGTTCGGCATCAACCACTTCGCCGGGGGTTTCCTGGAGCATCAAATCGAGCCAATAGCCACGTCGGCGGCCGACCACGCGTCGCTGCGAAGGATGAAAGAAGCATTCATCTTGCTGGCTGAGATGCGGCTCGGTTAACCACTCGGCCGCGATCGGCACGGCGCGGCGAACATCGGCATCGCGATGTTTGCGGAGCACATTGATGCAGAGAAAATAAGGCATGTCGCTGGAGATCGAAGGGTCCTTGAGGTGGACTCCCGTGTTGCCCACCATCAGTCCCCGCTCGCTCTGCGGATGTCGCCGGCGAGCCAACCGATCGGGAAAGGCGATCAGCAGGGCTTGTCCCAAGCGGTCAGCGATCTCCTGTTCGGAAAGCGGCTGGTTTGTGCCGGTAAGCTGGTTTGTGTCCGCTTGATTTGCCGAGATTTCACCCAGTTGTTTGATAGCGGTTAAAAATTGGCGGCTCGCTTGTCGCACGGCGCGTCCCGCTGAACCGGCGATTGCCTGGTCGGAGGCACCGTCGATCCAGGCTTCCAACCGCAGCACTCGATCGGCAAAATTGGCCTCGGTCAAGCCCAACAAACGGAGTTCGTCCCAGGGGAGTTGCGGGCCGCTGCCGTCGACAAAGGGATCTCGTTCCGCGAGCATTGCGGCGCAGATGGCGGCGGTCCGCGGAATCCCCAAGTCGATACCTGCCAGCATCAAACGACCGAGGCGGGGATGGGCCGGAAGCGTCAACAACTGCTTGCCCAGCTCGGTGATCTTGCCAGCAGCCATCGCGCCCAGCCGCTCCAGCAGCAGCGTCGCCGAGGCAACCGCTTCGGGCCGCGGCGGGGTCAGCCAAGGAAACGCCAACACATCGTGCTCGCCCCAGCCAACCAACTGCAATACGGCGGCCGCCAAATCACCGCGTTCGATTTCCGGCACATCGAACGGGGCCCGCGAGCGGTGCATCATCTGCATCCACAACCGGTAACAGACACCCGGTTGCGTGCGACCCGCTCGCCCGGCCCGCTGGTCGGCGGCGGCTTGGGAAATCGGCTCCACGTCGAGACGTTGCAGTCCGAGATTGGGATCGGTCCGCAATATTCTGGCTTGACCGCTGTCGATCACGCAGGTGACCCCTTCGATCGTGATCGAAGTTTCCGCGACGTTGGTCGAGAGCACTAGTTTGCGATGCGCCGCGGGAGCCAGCACCCGGTCTTGTTTCTCGGGAGGCAAGTCACCGTAGAGTTGCAGGACTTCGACGCCGGCCAACCATTTGGCTCCCCGGATCTGACGATGAAGTTGGCGAATTTCTCCCACGCCGGGTAGGAACACCAACACGTCACCGGAGGTCGCCCGCATGGCTTCGGGTAACACTTGAGCGACCTGGTCGCTGATCGGCGCCTTGTTGCGTTTCTCCGCATAACGAATGTCAACGGGAAACATCCTTCCGGGGCTGGCAATCCAGGGAGCATCTTGCAAGTAAGCGGCGATCGGCTGGGCGTCGAGCGTGGCGCTCATCACGGCCAACCGCAGGTCTTCCCGCAGCTCCCGTCGCAAGCGTTCCAACATCCCCAAACAGAGATCGGCTTCCAGCGATCGCTCGTGAAACTCGTCGAGCAAGACGGTTCCAAAGGCGTCGAGGCAAGGGTCGGAAAGAAGTCGTCGCAGCAGCACTCCGTAAGTCATCACCACAATGTCCGTCTGCCCGCCCCACTGGCGATCCATCCGCACTTGATAGCCGACGCGCTGGCCCAGCGACGTATCGAGTAATTGGGCAATCCGGGCCGCCACGGCGCGAGCCGCCATCCGCCTTGGTTGCAGCAACAGGATTTTGCCTTGGCCGGGAAAAGCGGTCAGCAACCGGGGCGGGATCAGCGTACTCTTACCGGCTCCCGGAGGCGCCGCGATGACCGCTCGCCCCTGCTCCCGCAGGGCGGCCACGATCTGCGGCATGACCACTTCGACCGGTAGCGGCTCGGGCTCACGAGGGCCACCTTGCTCACGAGGGCCACTTTGCTTTGAAGACCGATTCATTGCGCGCCGTCTGCCTGCGCGAGCGTGTCGCGAATCACGCCGGCCGTCGCATCGAGTGCTTCGACGGACAACGTGTGGCCGCCGGTGAAGGGATGGAATTCGACTGGCACACCGGCCACTTTCAACAGTTCATAGAGTGCCTCGGCACCAATGAAGGGGAGGATGGGATCTTGCGATCCATGACTCTGCACCGTGGGGGTATTGATCAACCGCATGGCAGCCGCTTTCCAAGCCGCTTCGCAGAGCAGCGCGCCGGAATAGAGGAACAACCCGGCGGGCGGCCCGCTGAGGCCTCTCGCGGCAACATCCATCGCCAACATCGCCCCCTGGGAAAAGCCACCAAGCACGAGTTTTTTTGTATCGCTGCCCAGTTCGCTCAGCATTTCTCCGACCGCACCGCTGACAGCCTCCCGCGCCACATCCATCCCGGGCGGTTCGTGGGTTCGCAGTTCGGAGATGTCCCGCGCCTCGACCGCTTCCAACAGACGCTGCATGTTCAGGGGCCACCAGGCGCGTCCGCCGGGAATCCCCAACGAGTCCAACGAATGCAGCGCGGCTGGAAAGACAAAGCGAACTTTCTCCGCTTCGGCACCTAGGACTTGGGTCCATTCACCAGCGATCGGCACCAGGTCCTCGCCGGGTGCACCGTAACCGTGGAGCGTGACAACCAATACTTCAGGAGCATCACCGCCGTCGACTTGCAAACAGTTCAAATCGCCATAGCGGACACGAGTAGCCATTGGGGGCATGCAAAAGCCTTTAGAGAGAACAGGAAGTGGGCCTTTAAGGTAACCAACGGCGACGCAACAAAAACGCCAGCAGGTTGACACTAGCGAAGAAAGCCACTCCGAGCAACGTGGCAGCGCCCAAAGTCCCAATCAAGTCGGCCGTTTTCTGCAGCGCGCCCCACTCGGTCATGAGTGTCCCCAAACCGTTATATTTCGAGCCGCTGCCAACAAAAAAGTCGCCGATGATGGCTCCCACGACCGCCAGCCCGCTGCTGATCCGCATGCCCAACAACAGGTTGGGAATCGCCGCCGGAATCCGCAATTTGAGTAACGTTTTCCAGCGGCCCGCGCGATAGACGCGAAACAAATCGGCCCGGCTTTGCTCGACCGCCACCAAACCGACGGTAACGTTGCTGATGATCGGAAACAGACTAATGATGACAGTAATGTAGACGACCGTGGAAAACTCGTAGCCAAACCAATTAATCAACAGCGGTGCGATGGCGATGATCGGCACCGTTTGCAAAAAAATCACGTAGGGATAAAAGGCATTGCGGATGTGACGCGATTGGCTGAAAGCCAGCGCGATCAACGAGCCACCAAGCGTGCTGGCGAGAAAGCCGGCCAAGGCGGCGCGACCCGTCACCCACGTAGCCGTCATTAAAGTGGCACGATTCTCCCAAGCCGATTTGGCGACCTCGCCAGGAGCTGGCAAAAGAATCGGATGGATGCCCGACCAGCGAACTCCCAAATGCCACGAGAGCACGAACAAAATGGCCACCGCGATCACGGGCAGCGCGGCGATGACCACGCCTTGAACACCAGCGGGTTGGCTGGATGCCTTCTTTTGCTCGCTCATCGCACAGCCTCCCGCAACGCTTCGGCAACTTCGGCGTACAGATCGGTGAACTGCTGGGTGCGGCGAGGATCGGCGTGCCCTTGCTGCTGCAGATCAATATCCATCTCGGTGGCGATCCGCCCCTGTCCCATCACGACCAGATGATCGCTGAGCAGGATTGCTTCGTCGATGTTGTGCGTCACCAAGACAATCGTGCGGGCCCGCTGTCGCCAAAGCTGCAGCACCAAATCTCCCAACCGTCGCCGCAGGATATCATCGAGTGCCGAGAACGGCTCATCCAACAGCAGCACCGAGGGATCGGTCGTCAGGGCGCGGGCAATTGAAACCCGCATCCGCATCCCGCCGGAGAGTTCGGAAGATAGTTTTTGCCAATCGGCCTCGGCCAAACCGACGCCGCGCAGCTGTTGGGCAGCCAACTCACGTCGCGGTTGCTTGGCAAGTTGTCCCAGCAATTCCAGTGGCAACAGCACGTTCTCCCAAGCGGTTCGCCAGGGCAGCAGCGCGGCGTCCTGAAAGACGTAGCCCAGTTCACCGGGGGGCAACTGCGGCCGGCTGGTGCTGGGGGTGTGAAAACCGATCGAGCCGGATGTCGCCGCCTGCAAACCGGCGACGACTCGCAACAGGGTGCTTTTCCCACACCCCGATGGCCCCAAGATTGCGGTGATCCGGCCGGGGGCGAGCGAAAGCGAAACGCTATCGAGGGCAGCTTGGCCCCCAAAGGCTACGGTGACTTCACTGAGCCTGATCGAAACAGGCTCGCTACAATCTGCTGTATCCGATTCCACTAAAGCACAACTACCGAGCACGGGAAAGCGACCGGTCCCGCACCCCGGAACCTGCTAAGGAGCCGCATTGGACCAGGCATCGGCCAAACTGGCGTCGAAGCTCAAGACAAACCGCTCGCCCTCGCGTTCCAAAACCGCAAATCTTTCGGTCACCTCGATCACTTCGCCTCGCATTGTACCAACTTCGAACGCGTCGCCCACGCGGAGCTTGAGTGTTTTTCCCTGGGTGCGGATGTGCAGCATGGCCATCCATTGCCCGCGACTTTGCGTCAGCCCGGTCAGAAAAGTCTGACTGGCTTCATCGAACTTTGGTTTCTCAGGTGCCACTTCTTCAACTTCTGGTTCGACGACGTTAATCACCAACCGCTCTTCGGAAGTTTGCCGGGGCCAACCGTTATCGCTGGCCCGGACAAGCAATTCCACGTCGCCCAAATCTTCGGGACTAAAGCTCAGCCGCCCCGAACTTTCATCGATTTCAATCCCGGTCGGAACATCGCCCACCAGGCTGTATTGCAGTTGCTGCGTTTCATCAGGATCCTCGAAGCGAACCGCATAACTCAAACGCTCGCCCAACGTGGCCTTGATCGCTTTGTCGGCGGCAAACACGGGCCGGCGGTTGGGTGGCGAGAGCGGATTGCGATTCATGATCGGCAACCGATATTTGTCGAATTCGGCAGCGATCAAAGGCGATTGCTCAGCGGGAGAGGGCGCATCGGGGAGCGCGGTGGCCATTGCCAACGCCTGCACCGTCATATCCAAAGTCACTACATCCCTAGTTTTTCGCATCGACAAACTGCTGATCCGGTGCAGGAAGTCAGTGCTGTGGAATTGATGCAGCAACTCGAGCATCTGTTCCAGCGTCCCGCTGCCGGTGACGTTGAAGTTTAACTGCGTATACAATTCGCGGATGCCGGTCGAGGTGCTCGGTTTGGCGGAAACTTGCTCTAACCCAACCTCCGAAATAAGACGCGAAAGGAACTGGCTGTAACGACCTTGCGCCGTCTCCAAATTGCTTGGTAAAGAACGCAGCGAATACTCACCCATCCGCCGCTGGGCCAATGCGCCTTCGAGCTGCTTGGCTTCGCTGGTGAGAATCTGATCGTTCAGCGTCGCAAGACGAGTTTCACGTTGTTTAACGGCACCCTTGTATTTGCTGAATCCCCACTGCAATCCCAAGATCAGCAGGGTGAAACCAACTCCGGCGGCAAGTATCTTTTCACGTTTTGTCATTGCCCAACTCCTTCGTCGGTTGTGTCTTGTTCTGTCCCACTCGATGTCGAGACCGGCTGGTCCGCGTCGCTGGCATCGGCAGAATCGCTCGACTCAGCAGGCGGCTCGGCGCGGACAATCTCATCGCCACTTACCGGAGTCATCTGTTCCGGCTCAGTCGGTTCTGGCTCAGTCGGTTCTGCTCCGTCTTCAGACTCGGCGTCATCGGCCTCCTCAGCCTCCTCCGCGTCCACAGTGTCGGCGACTTCAGATGCTTGCATCTTTAAACCCTGGCGAGCCATTTCGCGCTGCAAACGGATAAACTCGGGGTCGAGAATAATCGTCTCGCTGAACGACCAATCGTAGCCGTCGATTTTCGACGAACTGGAATCGGTGCCTTTGCCCACGACGGTGTGGTTTTCATCCCTCAGCAGCGCCTCCATTTTGGCCACTGTGGAAGAGCGTGTCACGGCACCCGAGACGGTCAACGATCCTCCGCCTTCGCGATTCACTCGGGCCACGACATCGGTCACAATCGCTTCGTCGGCGGGGGGCAATTTCGTGGCGGTGCGTCGCAGTTCGTCGAGCCAGATTACGTTACCATCGAGAAACGCATCGAACTGGGCTGTTTTCGCGATCACTTGGTCGGCTTGTTCCACCTCGCTTTGCAACGCTTGGTACCGCATTTCGGAGGCAGCAATCTCGTTATCTAAATCTCGCATTTTACTCCAACCGAAGAAACCGGCGATCGCCACGATAGCCGCCAACCCAGCACCGGCGAGCAAGTAAGTCGACCGTTGGCTGGCCGGCTCCGGCGCTCGCCGCGGGTTGAGGAAATCGATCAAGTCTGCGTTGCCACCCGTTTCCGCGTGCAGCATTCCAACCAGCGGTGCTAAACGGCCAACATGATCGGGCAACTGGTTTGCCAACGCGGGTGCCACGTCGACCAGTGAAAATGGGTCTAGCGTGGTGACTTCGGTGCCCAGCGTTTCGCTGAGGCCGGCGGCATCTTCCGCGTGCACATCTTGACGACCCCACATCACGACGCGGCGGGGCAGATCTTGATTTTGGCCTTCCTGGCAAGCCATCAAACTGCGGCGAATCTCCCCGGACAGGGTGCGGACTCGCGATTTACTGTCTTCACTTAAACGGACCGAGCGCACAAACACCGGCGCACCCTCGCGGAGCACGACAATGTCCGCGTCATCAGCCAGCAAATCGACCAGAATGACTTCGCCCGCACAAGGTTGCCCGGCGTTGCGATAAAAGGCGGCGGCGGCCAGCGGACGGAGGATCAAATGTTCGACACTGACCTGGGCTGGCACCGAAATGAGCGCGGTTTGTTTCAGCGTATCGGGGCTGACCGCGGCGGCCACGACGCGGACCGAGTCACTGTCCCGACGCGTCTTGAGAAAGTCGATCGCCGATCGTTCGCTGGCCGTGGCGAACGATCGCATCGCCTCGAACCGGACCATTTCGGCTAATTCCTCATCGGGCACGGGCGGCAGCTTTAGCTCCCGCAGCTCGGTTTTACCCCGCCCCAAGGCGACCCCGGCGGGGAGCCTCTCCAAGCCCGATTTCTTGAGCAATTGCCGCAGCGTCTCACCGAGCGCCTGCGGCTCGGCGGAATCGATCGCTGCGGAAACGACGTCGGTAATCGTTAACCGATTCCCTTTCTTAACGCCAGCGACAACCCGCACTTCACGGCTGTCCCATTCGATTGCAAGTCGTTTTGCCATATTTTTATGTACCTCTTCGGTACCCCTATTTTCTAATTGGTTGCAGATTCCATGGTGGCTTGAAAAGCGTCCGCCGCGCGAACACCCAACACCGCCTTGTCGAATCCGCGGCCGAGGTGGCTGAGATCGCGCCAATAAATCACTTTCGGGTTGACCGAAGTGGCGTCGATGATGACTTCAGCACGACTCGATGCGTTCTTGCCTTCAAAATAGCCAACGATCTGAGCTCGGTAGACATCGCCGCCGCCAGTGATCAATGGCATCAATAACTTCATTTCACTTAGTGTGACTAAACCCTCAACCAGCGGCCATGTTTCGAATTGCCGGTTCTCGCTATCGTTCGCTTGCCCACGTGCTTCGATGATCTCTTCGGCAATTTCGGGGTCAATCAAAGGAATACCGCGAATCAACTCCGCTGGACATTCATTTATGTTAATCCGACCTGGGATGGTAGTGAAATCTTGAGTTGTCAGATTTGCCATTAAAGCGGGCATATAAAGTGCTTGCGCAATCGGGCCCTCCAGAAATGGCGAAGCATAAGTGACGCCATTGACCTCAACCGTGGCACCAATAAAATCGAGCAACTGGGTGACTTGCGTACCGGCTCCTCCGGAAAGATCCATCTGCTCCAGCAAACCGGCACTCCACACATCCGCCGGCGTCCCGCCGCCACCAGCACCCGCAGCTCCCTCATCACCGCCAGCCCCCAACAATGCTCCGGCCAAACCACCACCACCGGGTTGTCCAGCGATCCGGAAGGCGACGATAAAGCTGGCCCAGTCATCATTACCGAGCGCCTCGCTGAGGTCGGCGAACAACAGCTCTAAATCTTCGCCGTTGACATTGATCCGCGGCGTTCCATCAGCCCGCTTGTTGTTCTCCAAGCTGTAAACGGTCAGATAAGCGGACCAGCCCAGCGAAACCGAAGTGCCATTGCCGATCATCGCATTCTGTTGTTCGGCAGGATCGATCACTCCGTTGCGGTTCGCGTCCGCGCCAAACAGCATCTGCGGGACCACCCCCTTCACCAACAATAATTCTTCCACGCTATCGAGCGGACCGTTCTTGGCGTTATAAGGATCGGGAAGGCTGAGGTAAAACTCGGACTCCGCACCAAACTCGCGTGGTTCGTCATCTTCATCTAAAAAGTCAAGAATGCAATCGGCGACTTCGGGTGTCATGCCGGGCAACCCTAACAACAGCGACCGCGCCAAACTCTCAGGCTCGGCCTCCTCACCCTCCAGTCCCGCCACCGAAGTCAAAGCGGTCAGCGCCGCGCCGCTCGTCTCCAACGTCGGCAACACGTTCAAATTCAAGCGAGCCGATTCGTTTTGCAAACCAAAGCGGATGCCGTTAAGTCGCCCCGTCTCATCGACAGCCGAGGAGACAATTGTAAAGTTACCCCGGGCGTCGGCATCGACGCCGGGGACCACCGAAACGGCTTGAAACAAAGCGGGATTGTTCAGCACGCCTCCCGAGTCCAGGCGAGCTTGCGGTGGCTGGGCCAAGATCACCCGCGTGGCAGCCACTCCCGATTCAATCAACAGTTGAGCCTGGGCGCGATCATTGTTGAGATACGCCGATTCATCATAAGCGATCATCAGATCGGTAAAGGAATAGGCTGCCATCGTGGCCATGGCGATCACAACCAGCGTGAGGATCAGAAAGAACCCCCGTCGCCGCCGCAGCCGCTTGCCCATTTGAAGATCGGCTCTCGAACTGACGCGCCCAGCCGAGGCGGCGCGTTGCCGCGGCGCGGATCGCGGTTTGTGCTTGGTAGAAACCATCTAGATACCCGCCGCGGAAAGACCCGCGTCCTGTTGTTCCACCGGCCGCCCCATGGGGATGCGGATAATTTGCGTGTATTGCCTCGTGACATCCACCGACATCGATTCATTGGGATCGGCTTGCTGTTCCAGCATGGTCAAGGTCACCTCGATCGCCATCGGCACCGCGCCCGTTTGGTCCGAATCCCAAAAGATCTGCCATTGCAAACCATCCCAGTAGCGAAATTGAATCGCGACCGCTTCGGTGGCCAACAAGTCACCCGCCGAAGTTAGCGAAGCCATGCCACCATTTTGAAGCGCCCATTGAGTCAGCGAACGATCGAGCGAGCGTCGCACCAGCCCGCCGTTGGAGCCTCGCGACGCGGTTCCCGAGGTGCTGGCCAAATCCAACGGATCGGTCACCCCGCCACCATCGGCCTGGATGTAATAGGAAACGGTCTTAATGTCACTGGGCACATCCACGATCGTGCCTGCTTCATTAGGTTGAATCAGACGTTGATATTCCTCCAGCCGCGGCAAGCGGCTGACATCGAACTGAATTTGCGTTTGATTGCCAAGCAGGCCGGGACGCTGCGTCGATACGGTGCCGCTGGCCAGATCGGCTGTTTCCACCGTTTCGCCACTGGCCAACGAGGCTGGTTCTTCTTCGTCGCCGCTGAGGTCATCTAAGCCGGCAGCCGAGAGGTCTTCACCTTCGCCAGGCTGCGCACCACCGCCTCCGGCTCCCAAATCAAGCGAGGCCTGTAGCGACGACGGGTCAAATTCAGGTGGATAGAGCGTGCCGCGCAGATCTTCGCTGAGCATGCTCATGATGCCGTAAGCCAATTTGACGCGTCGCACTTCCAAATCGCGAGCGTCCAGCTTGGTGGCGTAAAAAGTGAACGTGGTACCAACCAATGCCATCAATACGACCGACAGCGCCAAAGCCAACAACAGTTCAACCAAGGTATAGGCAGCTCGCAAGCCGACTTGAGCACGTCGCTGTGAGTATGTCATTAGATCGGTCCTCCACTGTCTTCAGCCCCAGCCTCTCCGCCGGCAGCTGCCGCTGCCTCAGCCGCCGCCGCTTCCTCTTCCGCTTCTAATTGCTCCAGTCCCAACAATGGGTCGACCATCCACCGCACCAATGAAACTTGGACCGGGTTTTGCGCGCCGCCCGATTGGTCGCTGGCGACGGTGACTTGCACCGCCAGCACCCCTTGGATTGGCCCCGGCTGCGATTGCATGCTGGCAACGAATTGAGTCGACGATCCGGGCACCACCAGCGGCCGATTGGAATAAGGTACTGGCGTGAGGTTATTCAGCACGACCTCGGCAATCTGCTGCTCGCACAACATCTGCGCCATCACACGATCCTTGGCATCCAAGGCCGCGTCGGCACCGAGCATCACCACCGATGAGAGCGCCGCCAGCGAAGCTCCCATGATGCCAATCGCCAGAATAATTTCCAGCAACGAAATCCCCCGCCGCGAGTGGCGAGTGGTCCAGCGGTTGTGGATCATGGACGCACCTCGGTGACTTGTGTTTCTCCTGTCAAGCCGCGAATCTTAATCAGCACCCGGCCGACGTTCTCCCGCGTGACCGTCACCACTGCGTTGCTGGTCGTGCCATCAGCGTAAAACAAAATCGGCTCCGACCAACCCGTTACCGCGCCAGCCCCCGCAGTTCCAGCTCCCAACGCTTGCTGCATGGTGGCCGACCGAGCGGTCGCTTGGACTTGCACCGAGGCAAAAGAGATACCTTCGGGCAAACGATTTTGGTCCATCGTCGCCTCCAGCATGTCGCGGGGCTTATCCTCGGCGATCACCGGGTCTTGCAGGGGACCGTTCATTTGCTGCGTTGCCACAGCCACGCCACCAGTCGCCACAGCCACACCTTGGCCCATCTGATCGGCCGCTTCGGTAACATCCGATTGTTGGTAGAGCGGTGTGATCTGAAAATGATCGCCCGCCAATTCAACTCGCAACATTTGCGTTCGCCCGCCCCGCATCGCTTCGATCCGAGCTTGGACCATTTCCACCCTCAACCCATCAGCTCCACGAACCAATTGGCGGTTTGCCAACACTTCGAAAATGTTCGGTATGGCTACCGCGCTGACCACCACAATCACAGCCAACACCAACATCAATTCCAGCAGGGTAAAACCTGCGGAACGTGAATTAGCGTGTCGCGGCAACGATCGAAGGGGGGAAAACTTCACGGCTGGGGACTAACCTTCCACGACCAAGTCGTCATCGGAATTCATTTGACCGTCAATTCCGGCCGAACGAATCTCAAACTTGTTGCCGTTCAGGGTGTAAACAAAATCATTTCCCCATGCATCCTTGGGTACTTCGGGGATGACGGGCGAACCGAACATGGCTTTCTTGTTGGGATCGCTGGGACCGGACACGAGCGCATCGAGACTCTCGGGCATCTGACTGACCTTAACCCGGTACATGGTCACGCCCTGCTTGAGGCTCTGCAATTGCGACAGCGTGGTCTTCGCATACGCATCATCTTGTGCCCCAAAAATGTTAAAGGACACGACACCCGCCAAGACGACCAAAATCGCCAGCACGAGCATCAATTCGAGCAATGTAAAGGCGGCCCGACTCTGACGACCGACACGTTGGCGACGTAACTGCCGAGAGGCCAATTGGGTGCGCTGGGCCCGGGCAAGAAAACGTTGAGAACGCATGGTAAATTTCTCCTAAAGAATGGTTGTAAAGCTAAAGTGTTAGGTTTGAGCTATAAACTTGAAGGTGGTTTAAATTGAGCTGGAGCTCTTGATCACCGGCAGCATCAAAGCCAGCACGACGAACATCACGACCACCGCCATGACCAGCAGCATCAGCGGCTCTAGCAATCGTACGAACAGGTCCAGACGGCGAAAGGTGCGTTTTTCCAAAGTGTCGGAAATCTGCGGCAAGACCGTTTCCAACGAGTTACTTTCCTCAGCCACGCTGATCATTTCACAAACGGTTTGGGGAAAGTGCCCACTTTGCTGCAATGGCTTGGCCAAACTCTCTCCGGCGGTGATGTTATCGGTCGCGTCGGCGATGGATTGGCTGAGCAAGCGGTTACCGGTCGCCGAACGGCTAATTTCCAGCGAGCGAATAATCGGCACGCCGTTGCCCAGCAGGGTTCCCAGGATGCGGCAAAAACGGGCCACCGCCAGACTCATCAAGATGTTTCCCAACACGGGTATCTTTAATTTAACCCTGTCGGCCGTCTCTTGGCCCCGCTCCGTTTTGTATTGAGCATACAAAAACATGCACAACGGGATCGCAATGATCACCGCCCATAGTCCGTAGTCTTGCAGGAAATTGCTAAACGCCAGCAGGTACTCGGTCATCTGGGGCATTTCATCCTTGGCCCGCAACCGTTCAAACATTTTGTCGAAGCTGGGGACGAAAAAGACTAACAAGCCGGTCACCACGGCACTCCCCATGACGGCCAAAAAAGCTGGATAAGCCAGCGCGCTGATCGTCCGCCCCTTGAGATCCTCCTGCATCTCCGTGAAACCGGCGACGCGTTCCAAGGCATCCTCTAGAAAACCACCTTCGGTCCCCGCGCGAATCATATTCACGCCCATCTCGTTGAACACTTTGGGATAGCGGGCCATCGCATCGCCAATCGGTTCGCCATCTTCCACGCGTCCTTTGAGCTCTTTGATCGTCTCACTCAAAGTGGCATTGATTGATTGATCGCCCAGCACGGTCAATGACCGCATCATCGGCACGCCGCTTCGCAGCAACGAGGCCAACTGCGAGTAGAAGACCGCCAAGTCTTGTCCCTTGACGCGTTTTTTGCCAAAGCTGAACGAGATCGCGCTGGTGGAAGCCGCTTTGACTTCAATTGGAAACAACGCTTGCGCAGCGAGGTTGCCGGCCACTTCGCGTTCCGAAGCGGCTTCGAGCGTACCGGTAACCTTCTTACCAGTGAGGTCTCGAGCGGTATAAGCGAAGGCGGGCATGGTATTCTTAGCAAGTGATGAAACAAATAAATTTAGTTGGTAAACCAATGCGGTTCCCAGGAACCCATCCAAAAATCATTAGCGCTAGCCACGGTTCTGTTAGCCGCTTTGGCGCTAGCCACGGTTCTGTTAGCCGCTTTGGCGCTAGCCACGGTTCTGTTAGGGGTTCGGGGATGTTCTACGTGGGGTCGGCTTTGGTGACTCGCAACACTTCATCAATGCTGGTCCGGCCCTGCATGGCTTTGACCCAAGCGTCATCACGGAGCGAACGCATCCCGGCAGCCGAAGCCGCTTTGCGAATCTCCCAACTGCTGACCCGTTGATTGGCCAAGTCGCGAATCGTTTCGGTCGTCACTAACAACTCATAAATACCCATTCGGCCAAGATAGCCAACTCCGCGGCAGGCGCGGCAACCGACTGACTTGTATAAGGGTCGCCCGTCGAGCTCCGCCCAGGGGAAATCTGCCGGCACATCTTCGTCGGTCGGATCGTAAGGTTCTTTGCAATCGGGACAGAGGCGACGCAACAGCCGCTGGGCCATCACCGCTTCCACAGTGCTGGCCACCAAGAACGGCTCGACCCCCATGTCGACCATCCGCGTGTAGGCGCCGGCCGCATCGTTGGTGTGCAAAGTGCTGAAGACCAAGTGACCAGTGAGCGAGGCCTGGATGGCATTCTCGGCCGTTTCAAAGTCACGAATTTCCCCCACCAACACCACGTCGGGATCGTGTCGCAGGATGCTCCGCAGCGACGCGGCAAAGGTCAAACCAATCTTATGATGGACTTGGATTTGATTGATGCCGTCGAGTTGGTATTCGACCGGATCCTCCGTGGTAATGATTTTGTTTTCCGGGCTGCGAATCTCCAGCAAACTGCTGTAGAGGGTCGTCGTCTTACCCGAACCGGTCGGCCCCGTGACAAGAATAATTCCGTGCGGCAAGTGAATCAGCTTTTTGAACTCCGCGTAAGTTTGCGGGTCCATCCCCAAACCTTGCAAGTCAAACTTCATGCTGCCCTTGTCGAGCACCCGCATGACCAGGCCTTCACCATGAATCATCGGAATCACGCTGACTCGAATATCAACTTCGCGGCCGTGCACTCGCAATTTGATCCGGCCGTCCTGCGGCAACCGCTTTTCGGCAATGTTGAGCCGCGCCATGATCTTTAAACGGCTGATGATGGCCGCTTGAAAACGATTGATTTCGGGCGGCACCGGTTGGGGATGGAGAATCCCGTCAATCCGATAACGAATCACCAAACCATCGCTCTGAGATTCGATATGAATGTCACTGGCCCGCGAGTCGACCGCTTCTAACAAAATCTCATTCACCAAGCGGATGACCGAAGCTTCCTGGGCCATCTCGGACAGTTCGCTGCCGTCGGTTTCAATCGCGTCGAGCAATTGAATGTCGTCTTCATCTTCGACCGAAGCCAGCAGCCCTTCGACCGTTTCGCTACCGACACCCAAGTGGCGTTTCACCAAACGGGCAATCTCAGTCCCCTCGGCAATCACCGGGACGATCGTCATGCCGGTCGCCGCGCTGGCTTCGTCGAGCGGATAGAGGTCGAGCGGGTTGGAGGTGGCGACGTGCAAAACGTCTTCGTCGATGCGAATCGGAAACAAAGCGTGCCGGTAAATCAGCTTTTGGGGAAAACCGGAAAGCGCCTTGAGGTCGACGTCGTACTCCCGCAAGTCAACATAATCGAGCCCCAGTTCTTCGGCCAACGCGGAGAGCGCCGCGCGTTCTTCCACGTATCCCAAACTGACCGCTGAAGAAACCACGTTAGGCGAATCCGAGCGACGACTGGCTTCCAACTGGTCTTCCGTCAATAGCCCGCGCCGCCGGAGGATCTCACCTGCTTCCATGATCATTGTTATTTTTCTCCACCAAGCATTGCTATCTTGCTACTGATTTTAAAAGGATGTTTGGCTGCTACCCAGCGGCAACCGCCGCTGGGTCATCGACCACAGGCTATCGCCCACCACGACCGCCGCCACCTCTACCGCCGCGGCCGCCGCCGAAGGGACTGCCGCCCCGACCGCCGGTGCTGCCACCTCTCCCACCGCCTCCGGCTTCACGCATGCGGCGAAACATCTCGATCCGCTGCTGGATGTCGCTGGCGGAAGCACCACTCGCGCCATTACTGTTGCTGCTGCTCGTGTTCGTGCCACTAGTTTGTGTTGCGGTTCCGCTGGTTGTCGCGCGAGGACCGAGGATCGCACTCAGCGCGTTGGAGACCACGTCCGGTTTCACGTTGCCGCCGAGGGTGATGACCTGGACATCTTCTTCCGAATCCATGCCACTTTGATCGATGACTTCGACCAATTCGCGGATGTCGAGAAAATCTTGGGGAGGAGCCGAGACAATCAACGCGTTGCTGCGGGTATCCACGGCGATGGAAATGGGCGTCGGTTTGTTATTGTCGCTTTGACCTCCCCCGCCACGTCCACCACGACCTCGCAGGGCGTTGATGAAATCTTCCGGCGAAGGCTGGCGATTCTGGCCGCCCCCTTGTCCGGCAATCCGGTCGCTGTAGACGCCTTTCACGATGTTGGCTACTTCGGTGGCGTTTTGATAAATGACAGGAATCAATTGTGGCTTGGGAGTCGTCCGCACATCCTCTGGGCTCTCCTCGCTATCGATGACCTGAAGAATGTCCTCGACCAAAGACAAATCAGATTGGTTCGCTTGAATGATCAAGGCGTTGAGTCGCGAATCGGGAACGATT
>CAZHTX010000063.1:6818-16865 GCA_964535475.1 uncultured Pirellulaceae bacterium | reverse complement strand
AATCGATTTCCGCCGGGCTTGCCCCGGATCGGGATCACAACTGGCAAGCTACCAGGCCAGCCCCTGAGAATCGGTCCCTGGCCGCCCGCGATTCGCCTTCGGCGAATCGCGGGCGGCCAGGGATAAACGTGAGGCGAGCGAAGTAGCTGTCACTTGTTGCTCCGATCCGGGGCAAGCCCGGCGGAAGCAGGGGGGAAACAAAGGGGTCAGGCCTCTTTGGTGGGCAAAAGCCTCATCAAAGAGGCCTGACCCCTTTGAATCGGCTCATCAAAGAGGCCTGACCCCTTTGAATCGGCTACACACCAACGCACCTAACCGCGTTCCACCGCTTCGATAAAGACGCTGCGAAGTTCGTCCTGCTCGGTTGGCGAAACGATGCGGCGGCCATCCAAATAGGTGACGTAGAACACGTCAACCGCCTGGTCGAGGTGGGTGGCGATTTTGGCGAAGTGAATCACTAATTTTAATTGAGCGATGGCTTTGGCCACGGCGTACAACAGGCCGGGCCGGTCATAAGCGTAAACCGATAGCACCGTATAACGTTCGGAGGTGCTGTTGTCGAATGTGACGCGACTGGGCAGCACCCGCAGTTCGGCTTGCAACTGTTGCTGTTGGTCTCCCCACACGCGGCGAAAGCGGGGCGCTTCCACCGGCGGCGCGATGATCGCGCTGCGAAGCGCTTCGCAAACTTGCTCCATCCGCTCAGCCGGCACGCGTTGCTCATAATTGGGGTCCCGTACCACAAATTGATCCCAGGCTAATCCCGAGGGCAATGATTCAATTTGGCTGCGAAAGATCTCCAGACCTTGGCTCATCAAGGCACCGGTCAAAGCCATGAACAAGCCAACTCGCCGCTCTCCTTGCAAAAATAAAATCTTATATTCACAAGCGCGTTGGTTCTCCAGTTCTCGCCCCCAACAGCGGACCGGCTCCTCCGGTGTCAGGCTGGCTGCCAACAAGATCTCATCGACCAGCGTGTTGGCGTCGGCCCCGTCGAGCATACCGAGTGGCAACTCCTCGCTAATGCGTAGCGCCGCCTCACCAGCTTGTCGCTCGCACAGCAACGCGTGGATTCGCTGACGCACCCGGCTGATGCGTTGGTCGGTACGGTCGAGCGAACCACCATCGATCAAATAACGTCGCACCCGTTGATGCAATTCGGTAATTAACTTTTGCTTCCAATCGGTCAGCACATCGGGACCGACGGCGGTCAAGTCGCAGAGCGAGTGAATATAGAGCAAGTCAAGAACTTCGATCGAGCCGATCGTTTCGGCAAACTGAGAAATCACGTCTTGATCGCTCAAGTCGTGCCGCAAGGCGGTGTGGATCATCAAGAGATGATGAAACACCAAGGCTTCTAACGTTTTTTTGTCAGCCGGTTGCAATTGCAAGATATCAGCTGTCGTGCCGGCGATCTCTTTCCCCAACTCGCTGTGATCCCGCTCAAAGCCTTTGCCAAGATCATGGATCAACAGCGACAGATGCAGCAACCAGGGGTTGTCGAGTCCATTGTATAAGTCGGCCGCCGGCCCCGTTTGCTCAACTAATTGCGTGGCCGCTTCGACGGCGCGGATGGAATGGGCGTCGACGGTGTATTTATGGTATTGATTGAACTGCAGCAAACAACGAGCGTGACGCATGGCGGGAATAATCTGTTCCAGCACGCGTAATTCGTGCAGCCTGCGGAGCAAATCGGCCAACCGGCCGGGACGATTGAGCAGCGCCAAAAAGAGGGCAACCGTTTCGCTGTCGGGCACCCCCAGGTTGCGGCCTCGCATCGCTTCCCGGATCGCTTGCCAAGTCCGATGCGAAATTCGCCGCTGATAACGGTTGGCCAGTTCCATCAACTTCAGCACGCGCGTGACGTCGCTGGCTACTTCGTGCAACTTGGCTTCTTTGACCCAAATGTGATACGGACCAATGCGAAAATCGTCCCCCAGTCGGCGGCTGAGCAGCATGTCGAGGGAACGCACCGTCAGCGGTCGATGACGGACCGTGTCAACAAAGTGAGCCGCCACATACCGCACGTCTCGGGTGTGCTCGAAATAGTCCTGCATGAAAGCTTCGACCGGCAAGCGGCCCGCTTCGCTCTGATAGCCCCAGCGTTGAGCAATCCGCATTTGGGCCGGCCGATCGAGAATGTCTTGGCTTTTCCCCGTATCGAAGTGCAATTCGTTGCGGAGCCTGAGCAGAAAGGCGAGCGCTTTTCTCAGCCGCTGGTAGTCGTCCGGTGAGAGCGCGCCCAAGTGCAAAAGTTTGTCGAGGTCCGAGTCGCCAAACCGGGCGAAACCAAGCCAGCGGATCAATTGAATGTCACGCAGCCCACCACGCGAACGTTTGACATTCGGACGCAGCAAATAGACCGTATCGCCCCATTTTCCCCGCTCTTCTCGTCGCGACTGGTAAACTTTGTCGATCAACGTGCGGTGTCTCCGCATCGCGCCCAACCGCAGGTTGTGAAAGAAGCGACAGAAGACATGCACGCTGCCAGTCAGCAGGCGGGCTTCGCTGAGCGATGTAAAGATCGTGGGATCACGCCAAGCCCACTGGCAAGCCTGCTCGGGACGTCTGACCGTGAAACCCAAGTCGAGCCCGATGTCGACAATGTCGCGGCTCAGCCGAGCGGCCAACGGTTGCACCTGCTTTTCCACCCGCCGCAGCGGAGTGAGCATCAAGTCGCAGTCCGAATAGGGCGCCAGATCGCGTCGTCCGTAACCACCATGGGCAATCAGGGCGACTTGCGAAGCGATTCCCTCGCAGCCTAAATCTCGCAACGCCGTGTTGTATAAATCTAAAATCAACCCATCGACCAAATCGGTCTGCAAGTGGGTTAATTGAAGCCCCGGAGAACCCGCTTCGTGCTGGACACGAAGTCGAACGCGTCCTTCGCTAAGCTGGTTCCGAGCGGCTTGGATGACACTCGGCAGCGTGGGTTGAGCTGCCATTGATTTTCCTACCAGTTCCGCTCCGCAGCGTCTTACAGGGCGTCTTCGCCTCGTTCACCGGTGCGGATGCGGATCGATTCTTGCAAGTCAGTGACAAAAATCTTGCCGTCACCAATTTGCCCCGTCTGAGCGGTTTGCAGAATCGTGTCGACGACCGCTTCCAAATTGGCGTCGGTGCAGACCACTTCGATTTTCACTTTGGGGACAAAATCGACGGCATATTCAGTGCCACGATAAATCTCGGTATGCCCCTTTTGACGACCAAATCCGCGCACTTCGCTGACGGTCATCCCGTGGATGCCATGCTCGGTGAGGGCGTTCTTGACGTCCTCTAATTTGAAGTGCCGGACAATTGCTTCGACTTTCTTCACGGGTGCATTTCCTCGCAACAAGAATACGCTGGCGGCCGTATGATCGTGAACCAGCCTCAACTAACCAGCCATGGCCTCAACTAACCAGCCATGGATTGTAACCTAGCGGCAGGCTGGCGTCAGTGGTCCTGCGAGGATTCGCGACGTGGACTTTGCCAAGCCGTATCACTCAGCCCGGATCGCTGATTATGGACCCTGGCCAAGACGAACAGTAAATCGCTCAAACGGTTGAGATAAATCACTAAATCCGACGAGACCGCCGTATCTTCCAGGGAAGCCAAGGTTACGACTCGCCGCTCGGCTCGGCGGCAGACCGCGCGGGCGGTGTGCAGCAGTCCCGTGGTCAAAGTTCCAGCTGGCAGAATAAAGAATTGCAGCGGTGGCAGCGTGGCTTCGTGGAGATCGATCCACTGCTCCAGCCCTGCTACATGTTCCTCAGTGATCACTCGCAATTGGTGCCGGTCCGGATCGGGACTGGCCAACTCGCCGCCGATCGAGAACAGCTCTCTTTGAATCGATTCCAACTGTTGGTCAATGTCCGTCGCCACCCCTGCACCCCGCACCGCACCGAGCACCGCATTCAATTCGTCAACCGTTCCGTAAGCCTCGATGCGACAATCGTCTTTGGCCACTCGCGGACCACCGAAGAGTCCCGTAGTTCCCGCATCGCCCGTTCGCGTATAAATTTTCATTCGTTGTCCTGATGAGTCACTTGGATTTGTCGTGCGTACTGTAGCACCCCCGCAAGTCCTTGCCATGCACCCCCAGCGGTCTCCCTGCGATCATGTCCGAAACGCCCAGCTCTGAATTGCCCAACCGGACGCTACCGCCAGTGCTGGCCGCCGGAGTGTTGATCATGACCCGCCAGCCGGCGGCTGAATTTCTTTTAATGCGGCATCCAGATCGCTGGGATCTCCCCAAGGGACACGCTGAACCGGGAGAAACGCCGCGGGAGACGGCGCTGCGGGAATTGGTTGAAGAAACCGGATTCGACCCCGCAGAAGTTACGCTCGACCCCGAGTTCGAGTTTCAGCTGGAATACCCGGTGCGCTACCCCGATTCACCACAACCGCGTCAGAAACGTGTGCATTATTTCCTAGGCTGGATCGACACTCCACGCGATGTGGCTTGCAGCGAACATAGCGATTTCCGCTGGTTTCCCTGGCAAACGCCGCCACCACCGATCCAATTTCAAACCGTCGATCCACTGCTCAAGGCCGTGGAACGCTTTCTGCAATAGGCCATAACGCCTCGACACCGTTCGCGGCGATTGGCGAGATTAGCGAGTAAACTCTTTAGCCGCGTAGCGGAAAACCAGCCTGCCCAGCGCGATTAGCTGTAGAACTGATTCTTGCCGACCGCCTCGAAGGCATGCTCGTAATGTTGGATCCGCTGAGGCCGCGGTAGGTCCTGATCAGGCCACCACACGGCGACGACATCGAATCGCGCGCGGTGCTGCAGCAAGCGATTACGTTTAAGAAATCTCAGCGCGGCGGCGGTCAAGCGTCGCTGTTTTTCATCGTCAACTCGATCCGCCGGATGGCCCGGCTTTCGGGAGGCGAGCGTTTTGACTTCGACGAAGACGATCGTGGGACGCTGGCCCCGCTGCCGTTCGATCGCGATCAAGTCGATTTCACCGCCGCGGTCCGTCTCGCCCTCGGCAACGATCGTTAGGCCTTTCCGCCGTAACAAAATTGCCGCAGCCTGTTCGCCCCGTTTACCAATCTTGGCGGTCGAATCGATGGTCCCAAACCGCCAACCCTGGTAGCGCTCCCGCCAATGCTGGAATCGCTGCTGTAACCGATCGAGGCGGAGCCGAACCACTGGAGGGCGGCTTGCTAGCGACGTGCTTCTTTGAGGCGAACAGCCTTGCCGACGCGATCGCGGAGGAAGTACAGCTTGGCGCGTCGCACGACGCTCTTTCGCTTGACTTCGACTTTGGCAATTCGCGGGCTGTGGACGGGGAACTTGCGCTCCACACCTTCACCCGAGACGATGCGGCGAACGGTGAACATTTCCCGGCTGCCAGCGCCGCTGCGAGCAATGACAGTGCCGCTGAAAACTTGGATCCGCTCTTTGTCGCCTTCCAAAATCTTCGTGTGAACATCGACCGAATCGCCAATGGAAAACTGCGGCGCGTCGTCGGTCTTGATATATTCTTTTTCGACCAAGTCCATTATCTGTTGGCTCATGGCACGTTTCCTTTAGTTAAAAATGTTTAAGAAAGGGTTGTTTCGGTAGTTATTTAAGTGCTGCGGCTAACCGTGGCTAGCGCCAAAACGGCGAACCGTGGCTAGCGCCAAAACGGCTAACGGCTGGGTTCTCAATCAATCGTTGGTATCGTCAAGCAAATCGCTGCGTCGTTGCCTTGTTAGCAATTGGCTCATTTCGGCTCGCCACTGGGCGATCCGTTGGTGGTCACCGGACAGTAGAACATCGGGGACCGCGTGCCCTCGAAATTCTCTTGGTCGTGTGTATTGGGGGAATTCGAGCAGCCGATTTCCGCGGCTGAATGAATCATCAAAACTACTTTGCTCGTCACCGAGCACGCCTGGGAGGAGTCGAACAACGGCATCGATGACGATCATGGCCGCCACTTCGCCCCCGTTGAGGACAAAATCTCCCACGCTGATCTCCTCGGGCTGGAGGATATCGATCACGCGTTGGTCAAAACCTTCGTAACGTCCGCAGAGCAGCATCAGGCGAGGGGTGGTCGCCAGATCCTCGGCGAGTCGCTGGTCCAACCGGCGACCTTGGGGTGTCATGATCAGTGTTCGCGGCGGGGTGGCGTCCATTGTTTGAACGGCTTCTGCGCAGGCCACCGTGGGGGCCACTTGCAACAGCATACCCGGTCCGCCCCCAAAGGGCCGATCGTCTACTTTGTGGTGTTTGGGATCATCTGACCAATCGCGCAGATTATGGCAATGGATTTGGACGAGCCCACGCGTAATTGCTTTTTCCAGCAAGCTTTGGCTGAGGTAGCCTGAAAAAATTGCCGGGAACAGCGTGAGGATATCAAAACGCATCAGCCCTCAGCCGGGGCCTCTTCGCTGGGTTCAGCCGGTGCGGCTTCTACGGCAACCGGTTTGGCAGCGGGCGCTGGCGGGGCCGGCGTGTATCGCTTGCTGGCTTCGAGTCGCTGGAGCGCCTCCCTTTGGGCTTCGAGGTGCGTCCCCGAGCTGCCGTACTTTTTGATCAGCACGGCGGCTTTGTCGGTCGGTTGCGCTCCGACGCCGAGCCAGTAATCAATGCGCTCGCCATTGAACCGACAACGGGCGTCGGTCTCCGACAGCATGGGGTCGTAGAGGCCCAATTCCTCGATCACACGACCGTCACGCGGGGCTCGCGCATCGACGGCACAAAGTCGGAAGTAGGGACGGTGTGTGCGGCCCATTTTCTTCAGTCGGATTCTGACTGCCACGTGTTAACTCTCCTCGAACGAAACGACAACTTTATTTGCGACGAAATATCTAACGATTGACTAAAACGATCAACTATTTTTTCTTTTGCGGCGGCGCAACTCGCGCTCACGCTCCTTCTTCAGCTTAATCCGCTCGGCATTGGAAAGGCGTTTACCGGTCGGCTTTTTGACTTTCATACCAGCCATCGATGGATCGGCCATCGCGCCGCTGGCTTGCAATTGCCGCATCATGGCCATACGATCGCCGACACCCTGTCCGGCCATCGCCTGCATCATCGGCTTCATGGTTTCAAACTGTTTGACGAGCTGGGAGATCAGCGGCGCTTGCACCCCGGCTCCCTTGGCAATCCGCGACCTGCGGCTGGCATCGATCAGTTTGGGGTTGCGTCGTTCGGCGGCCGTCATGGCGTTGATCGCACCGATCGTTTGCCGAATCCCGCCAGCCGCTTCCTCGCTGTCGAGCGCCTCGCGAAACTGGCCCATGCCAGGCATCAGCCCCATCATTTTGCCCATCAAGCCTGGCTTGGAGACTTTCTCCAACAACCCCTTGAAGTCTTCCAGCGTCAATTCGCCGGAAGCCATTTTTTTTTCTAGCTCTTCCCGTTCTCGGTCGTCGACGATGCGGTGGGCTTCGCGAGCCGCCGCCACCATGTCGCCCATCTCGAGAATTCGGCTGGCCATTCCTTCCGGGCGGAACGGCTCGAGCGCATCGAAGTGTTCTCCGGTGCCGATAAATTTGATTGGCACGCCGGTGACCTGCTTGACCGACATCAGGGCCCCGCCCCGAGCATCCCCGTCAAGCTTGGTCATCACCACGCCGTCGAGTTCGAGCGCTTCGTTAAACGCTCCCGCACTGTTGACCGCGTCCTGTCCGGTCATTCCGTCGACCACCAAGTAGACTTGGTCAGGCCCTAATTTGCGGTCAATGCGACTCAGTTCGGCCATCAGTTCGGCGTCAATCGCCAAACGTCCCGCCGTATCGAGGATCACCACGCGGGCGTCCTGTGCTTTGGCTTTTGCGACTCCAGCCTGGCAAACTTTAACCGGGTCTTTTTGCCCCCGGTCGCTGTATACCGGCACGCCCAACTGCTCGCCGATGACGTGCAATTGGTCAATCGCCGCCGGACGCTGCAGGTCGGCGGCCACCAACAACGGCTTGATTTTCTGTTCCAACAACAATTGGCTGAGCTTGCCACAGGTCGTCGTCTTGCCCGAGCCCTGCAAACCGCAGAGCATGATGATCGTCACGCCGTCCTTTTTCAGGTGCAGCGAGGGGTCGACCGGACCCAAAATCTCGACCAGCTCTTCGTACACAATCCGCACTAATTCCTCGTGCGGACGCAAACTCAACAGCACTTTCTTGCCTAATGCCCGCTCCGTGACATGCTGCATGAAAGTCTGGATGACCGGATAGCTGACGTCGGCTTGCAACAACGCCGTTTCCACAGCCTGCAAACCTTCGCGCATATTGCTTTCGGTGAGCTTGCCCTTACCGCGCAAGCTCTTGAAGGCCGATTGCAAGCCTTCCGAAAGCGATTCAAACATAACGATTCAGCACAGACAGAGAGAGCAAACAGGTCCAAAATTTGACAACGCAAACGCCCCCCGGACCGACACGGATCAGGGGGTGGTCCCGAAGTGTAAACCAAGACCGGCGTTTTTGTAAATGGCTACGACAAAAGCTCGAGAATTTGGGTGTGTAAAATCCCGTTCGTGCCGACCGCCTGGGTGCCTTTTGTGGTCGCAATCCCCTGCCAGTCAGTAAATACACCCCCCGCTTCAACGATGACCGGAGCGATCGCGGCGATGTCCCAAGGGCTGACAATCGGATCCACCATCAAGTCGGCCCGGCCGGTGGCGACCAGCAAATAACCGTAGCCATCCCCCCAAGTACGCGTGAACCAGGCCGCCTGCTGAAGCCGCTCAAAGCGGTCGAGCGAGTCGACTTCGGCAAACGAATCGACAGCCGTGGTGACAAAAATGGCGCGATCCAAACTGTCGCGACTCGATACCCGAGCCACTTGCCAGTCCGCCGCACTCGATGGCCGATACCAGCATCCCAGTTGCTCAGCCGCCACGGCCACTTCACCCAATGCCGGGATCCAAATCCCCCCGGCAATCGGCCGGTCCTCATATTCCAAAGCGACCAACGTCGAATACATCGGCACCCCGGCGACGAACGATTTGGTCCCGTCAATTGGGTCGACCACCCAACGATAGCCGCTGGTTCCCGCAAGGTCCTCGTGCTCTTCGCCCAACACGGCATCCTCGGCGAACTGCTCGCTGACCAAGCGGCGAAATTCGGTTTCCGCTTGGCGATCGGCAATCGTGACCGGACTCTCGTCCGCTTTCGCTTCGACCGCCAATGAAGCGTCGCGGAAATATCGCAACGTCACTGCCGCGGTCTGCTCGCCCAATCGAACCAACGCCGCCAGTCGCCCGCCGTGCTGGTCTCCCCAACTGGACGGTCCACCCGCTGAGCTAGACACCGCGGGGTCTGGAGACGAGGGCGGTTGTGGTGCAGGTTGGCTGGGCATGATTTCACTGTCCAGGGGGGTTGTTAGTGGGAGCGGTGCGTTGGTGGGGTTCGGCGATTCAGTGGGAGGGGGTCGTGGGGGAAGCCTGCTCGCCGGCTTGCCTCTCAGGGGCGGTCTCATTGGTCGCGGCGGGTGAATTCTCGGGTTCCGGGAAATCTTCTGGTTCCGGGAAGAAAGACCGCCAGACTAACATGCCGGCGCCGACCACTAATAGGCTATCGGCAATGTTGTAATTGGGCCACTTATAGGCGTTTCCAGCTTGCATCAAAATCCAATCTCGTACACCACTTTTCCATTCCGGCGGCATTCCGGGCTGCCACCACATGCCGAGGCGATCGTAGAGATTTCCGATGATGCCACCGCTGACCATGGCCAGGGAAGTCAGCATCCACCAGCTGCGAGCCGCGCCAAAGGCGAATAACCAAAGCAGAATCCCGATCCCGGCAACGACCGAAAGTGCGGCAAACAGGGTCCCTTTACCGGCTCCAATGCCAAACACCGCGCCGATGTTGACCGCCGTTTCCACGCCGATCAGATCTTCCACTAACCACCAGGGAGGTGACTGGTTGGGCAAACCCCGCCAGCGGAAAGCGGCTTGTTTCGTCCATAAATCGGCAGCAGCCCCCCCGCCAGCGACGAGCAGGTAAAAGCCAATTCGCCCCGGCGAAACACTGGCAGGATTTTGATGCGGCATCGAGCAATCCGAGGTACTTACGAGGTGCGGGCGTGCTGGCAACGAATCTTGCGTGGTGCGGGCAGCTGGCTACGTGTGG
>CAZHTX010000063.1:0-6718 GCA_964535475.1 uncultured Pirellulaceae bacterium | reverse complement strand
CCCCTTCGTTGTAGAAGCGCGGTGGGCGTTGGGTCAAGGTCGCGGGAAACAGCGAGCCGGCGGGGGGGACTGCGCAATCGTTGCGCTCCGACTGAACAGCGGAAGCGAAAAATTCGATACAATAAACAGTTGAGTTGGAAATGAAACCGAGCGACAGGTGTCGCAATTCCGATCTATGGTTGAAGAGGCCCATTGTGGTTCTTGGCCCGGCGCCAGTTGCCTGACTCAATTTGCCCACACTATTCGCTCGCTCCATCGATTGCCCATGATCCAGTCGACTCCATCCGCATCGAAGTCTGCCATGCACACGGACCTCGCTTTCCAACGCTGCATCAATCCGCAGTGCGCGGCCACTTACGACACGGCGTCGGTTCACACCAGCTGTCCCAAATGCGGTGACTTGATCGATATTGGCTACGACTGGGATCGCGCCTCGGTGCCGAACCGGTTGAGCGACTTTGAAGCGATGTGGAGCGAACGTTGCAATCCGGTCCGGTTCAGCGGCGTGTGGCGGTTTCACGAATTACTGCCGTTTGCTCCCCAGGACCGCGTCGTCACCGTGGGTGAGGGGCAGACCTTGTTGCAGCAAGCTGACGCGGTCGGCGAGTATGTTGGCCTCAACCCCAAACAACTTTATTTGCAATACGAGGGGATGAATCCTTCGGGTTCGTTCAAAGACAACGGGATGTGCGCCGCTTTCACCCACGCGCGGATGATGGGTGCCAAACGAGCGGCCTGCGCCAGCACGGGCAACACCAGCGCCTCGTTGGCACTCTACTGCAGCGCCACGCGACTAATGAAAGGGGTTATTTTTGTCGGCAGCGGGAAGATTTCTTACGGGAAGCTCAGCCAAGCACTCGACTACGGCGCTTTGACGATTCAAATCGCTGGAGACTTCGATGATGCCATGTTGCGGGTGCGACAGGTTGCCGACGAACTGGGGATTTACCTCGTCAACAGCGTCAATCCATTTCGCTTGGAAGGACAAAAAACGATCATGCTGCGAGTGCTCGAGGCACTTCGCTGGGAGATCCCCGATTGGATCGTGGTTCCCGGTGGCAACTTGGGCAACAGCAGCGCGTTTGGCAAAGCGTTCATCGAGCTCAAGCAATTGGGATTGATCGACCGGGTGCCCAGGCTGGCTGTGATCAACGCCGCCGGGGCCGACACGCTGTACGAATTAGTGGAAAGGCGTGGTGTGCGTTGGAATCAAGGGCACGTTGATCTCGATCCGATTCGAGCGTACAACGATCAGATGGATCGCGAGCATTTGAAAGCCGACACGATCGCCAGCGCCATTGAAATCAATCGTCCGGTCAACCTGAAAAAGTGTTTGCGAGCTTTAGAGTTCATGGATGGCGTGGTGCGGCAAGTCAGCGACCAAGAGATCCTCGACGCCAAGGCCCGCGTGGGTGCGGGTGGATTTGGTTGCGAACCAGCTTCGGCGGCCAGCGTGGCGGGCGTTAAATTGCTACGTCGCGAGGGGGTGATCGCGGCCAGCGACCGGGTCGTGGCGATCCTCACCGGCCATGAGCTGAAAGATCCCACAGCCACGGTGGCTTATCACACCACCGATCAAGAAATGTTTAACAACGTGTTGGGTAGCCGCGGCGTGACCACGGCCAGTTTTGCCAATCGAGCGGTCGCGGTCCCCAACGATCTCGACGACATCATCAAAGCCATTCGCCTTTATTCCTAATGCAATTATCGCTCGCAATTCACGGTGCCGCCGGACGTATGGGCCGTCGTGTCGTGGCCTTGGCCAGCACCGATTCGCGGTTCCGCATCGCCGCCGCGATCGACCATCCGGAGAGCCCCTGCCAAGCTCAAGATGCTGGCACCGTGGCCGCGATCAGCCCCATCGATGTGCCGATCCGAGCCGAATGGCCAGACCAAATCGATGTGGTCATTGACTTCTCATTGCCGGAGGCGGTCGATCAAGTCGTTGCCACCTGCGAAGCCCGCCGCTGGCCGCTGGTGATCGCCACGACTGGACTGGAACCGGATCAGCATCAACGGATCGCGCAAGCTGCCGAGCAGATCCCGATCGTTTGGGCACCGAGCATGAGCATGGCGGTCAATTTGGCAATGCAACTTTCCAAGCAAGCTGGCAAGGCGTTGGCGACGGTTCCGGGCGGTGTCGATATCGAAATCATCGAGCGGCACCACCGCTTCAAAGAGGACGCGCCCAGCGGCACGGCACTGAAGTTCGGCGAACTGCTGGCTGAGACGGTCGACGAGACAATTGCCGGTCCGGTCGAGCACCAACATGGTCGCTCCGGAAAAACGGGTGCCCGCCAGCGAAATGAAATCGGCTACCACGCCCTTCGCGGCGGCGATAATCCGGGCGAGCACACGATTGTGTTCGGGATGCTGGGCGAGACGTTGGAGATCCGCGTGGCCGCGTCGAACCGTGACTGCTACGCGGCGGGCGCTTTGTCAGCCGCCGCTTGGCTCGCCTCGCAACCTGCCGGACTGTATTCGATGTTCGACGTCCTCGGATTGAGCTGAGCCGGTTGATGGCCCGCTGCGAAGAAGGCTACCCCTGTGACGTTTGCGGCCAAGAGGTCGAACTGCTTCGCGATAGTGAGCTGTATCTTCGCTACGTGATCGGCGAACTCGAACCCGAACGCCTACATACCACGCCTGAACGCCATCTCCGCTGCAATCCGGTGCTGGCGCAATTTATCGAGCATCCCGAATTCCCGCCGATCAAAGTTGCAGGCCCGCTGGGAGCTGAGCAACTGGATGCCGAATTCGTCGCTCAGCGTCGCCGGTTGATCAGCCGGGGGTTTCAGCGGTTACTGGAAATCGAGGCGATGGCGGGGGACCGTGATGTCACCGAGTACCCTTTGCCTGAAGCCGTTGCCAAGTACAAATAGTGAGGGCAAGCTAACGCACCTCTCGCGCACTCGTTCCAATCCAGACTGCTCAGCCCCCATCCAGACCGCCTGCCAGCCGCTATGCCAGCCTCCAATTCAGACTCCACCACCGAATCTCAACCGCTGCGGATCGCCCGCGTCGATGCTCGTTCCGAGTCGGCAACGGCGGTGCTCGAAGCGCTTCGCGAAAAACTCAGTCCACGCGGTGATGTCGTCAGCCCGCGGGGCCGCCAGTTAACCGAGCGTGTTTTTGGCAGCCCGTTGACTCCCGCGCAAGTCGTGGAAACGATTTGCCGCGACATTGATACCAGTGGCACCCCCGCCCTGCTTCGTTACAGCGAAGCGCTCGATCAATCAAAGTTGACGGCTGACGAGTTGCGGGTACCGGCCAGCGAATTGGCTGCTGCTCATGCTGCCGCAGACCCCGAATTGTTAGCCAGCCTGCGGCGGATTCGCGACAACATCGAAACCTTTCAGCGTGCCATTCGTCACTCGGAGGTATCGATCAAACCACAGCCCGGAGTGATTTTGGGACAGCGTTACACGCCGCTGCGAAGGGTGGGAGTTTGCGTGCCGGGGGGAGCCGCCGCTTATCCTTCCACCGTGCTGATGACGGTCGTGCCGGCGCAAGTCGCCGGCGTGGAACAGATCGCCGTCGTCGCGCCACCAACCCCCTTTGGATCTTATAACCAAGTGATGCTGGCCACCTGTCATGAATTGGGTGTGACCGAAGTTTATCGGATTGGTGGCGCCCAAGCCGTGGCCGCGTTGGCTTACGGCTGCGACGCGGTTCCGGCCGTTGATAAGATTGTCGGGCCTGGCAACTTGTTTGTCGCCTTGGCAAAGAAGTATGTGTATGGCGTCGTTGATATTGATTCGATTGCAGGTCCCAGCGAAGTCATCGTGCTCGCCGACGCGACGGCCCGCCCCGATTTTGTGGCGGCCGATCTGCTCAGCCAAGCCGAACACTCTCCCGGCTCGGCAATCTTGATCACTTGGCACGCCGACTTAATCGAAGCGGTCTATCAGGAATTGGTCAAGCAAGTGGCTCGCTTGGATCGCAGCGAGCTGACGGTTGATTCATTAGAGGCCTTCAGCGCGCTGGTGTGCGTCGAAGATGAGAGTCAAGCTGTCGAGTTGACCGATCGCTTTGCCCCCGAACACTTGCATATCCAGACCGTCCATCCGCGCCAATTGGCGGCTCAAATTCGCAACGCGGGGGCCACATTTTTGGGACATCACACTCCCGTGGCGTTGGGCGATTATGCCGCCGGTCCCAGCCACGTGCTGCCCACCGGGGGAACCGCTCGCTGGGCAGCCGGTCTCTCCTGTAACGATTTCCTTCGCAGCAGCAGCTTGATTGAATTTGACGCCGAAGCGATCGCCGCAATCGCACCCGACGTGCTGCGCCTGACCGCCGAGGAGGGACTCACGGCGCACGGCCACAGCGTCTCGATTCGTTTGCCCGAGTGAGCAGGCTCTTGTTTCCAGATTATTCCGCATCAGAACTATCCCGCATTAAGATCATCACGTGACCGCTTCTCCCGGCTCTTCGCCCTTTCGCCCGGCGCTCGCCCGCCTGCAGCCCTACGTCCCTGGCGAACAACCGCAGGGTGGCAAGTTCATCAAGCTGAACACCAACGAGAATCCTTACCCCCCCCCTGCGGAAGCGTTGACCGCCATCACCCAGGCGGCGGCTGGCGGTTTGCAGCGTTATCCCGAACCAACCGCGCTGGCTTTTCGACGCCGGGCCGCCGAGGTGTTGGGCATCCCCGGACCCGAGTGGATTTTGGCGGGGAACGGCAGCGACGAAATCCTCACCATCTTGGTGCGGGCCTTCGTGGGCGAGGGGCAATCGTTGCGACTGCCCTACCCCAGTTACATCCTGTACCGCACGCTGGCTGAAATCCAAGGGGCTCGTTGGCAGCAAGTCCCTTTTTCACAGGACTGGCAATTGCCGGCCTCCTTCGCTGATCACAGCCAAGAGCCGAGGTTGGTGTTTCTGCCCAATCCGAACAGCCCCAGCGGCACGATGCTGGCTCCCGAAGAAGTCTTACAATTGGCCGAACGACTTCCCTGCCCGTTGGTGGTCGACGAAGCTTATGGTGACTTTGCCTCGGCAAACTGTTTGTCGCTGGTTGAACAGTCTGACAAAATCTTAATAACCCGCACGCTCAGCAAAGCTTACGCGTTGGCCGGGCTGCGATTTGGATTTGTGGTGGCTCAACCCCAACTGATTGCCGAATTAGCAAAGATTAAAGATAGCTACAATTGTGATAGCCTGTCGATCGCGGCGGCAACCGCGGCGATCGGCTCGCAGCAGTGGCTGACTGAGAATCGCGATAAGATTTTGGCGGGGCGACAATTCTTGGCTGAGCAACTGGTCGAGTTGGGTTTTCAAGTCACGCCTTCGGAGGCGAATTTTCTCTGGTGCACGCACCCCGAAAAATCGCATCGCACTCTCTACGAAGAACTGAAACAGCGTCAAGTACTGATCCGCTACATGGAGTTTCCCGAGTGGGGCGACGGTTTGCGAATCACAGTCGGTACGCCTGCGCAAGTCGACGCTTTGTTGAGTATTCTGAAAACCGTGCTCAGTTAGCCGTTTGCTCGGAGCGACAAACGACACTTAGAATCTATCCGAAAATTGTGAGCCGACGGCGCTAGCCGCGGGCCCTTTTTTATGGTTTTCGGATAGGTTCTTATTTTAAGAACGTTCCTAAGGATCCAAAGATGACGCGCACAGCAGCGATCGACCGCAAGACGGGCGAGACCGAGATTGCTCTCAGCCTCGATTTAGATGGCCAGGGCGTGGGCCAGCGGCAAAGCGGGATCGGCTTTCTCGATCACATGCTCGATCTCTTTGCCCGCCACGCCTTGATCGATTTGACGGTTGAGGCGCGGGGCGATCTGCACGTGGACGATCATCACACCAGCGAAGATATTGGCATCTGTTTGGGCCAAGCGGTCGATCGCGCGTTGGGTGATCGCACCGGCATCCGGCGTTACGGACATTGCACGCTGCCGATGGACGAGGTGTTGATGACCGTGGCCGTCGATTTGGGAGGGCGTTACGCTTTTGAGTACCGGGCGGCGATCGCGACCGCCAAGATTGGCAGCTTCGATAGTGAATTAGTCGAGCACTTTTGGCAATCATTCGCCGCCAACGCTCGCTGTAATTTGCATGTCCTCATGCATTACGGGAAAAACTCGCATCACATTGCCGAAGCGGTTTTCAAAGCGACTGCTCGTGCGATACGGATGGCGGGCGAAGCCGATCCAAGGCAAACGGGCATCCCCAGCACCAAAGGTGTGTTGTAAGCGAATGTCTTTTTCTATCTTTATTTTTTGCCACACATCGGGATGAGGTAAGCACCTCCGCATCAGTCAATAGACGAAACGGAATCAGCCGGAAGGTTGTGGCTTAGATTGCCTCGCTGCCACGTTCGCCGGTGCGAATCCGAATGCAATCATCCATTGGCAAGACAAAGATTTTGCCGTCACCAATCTGCCCCTGCTCGCCGGTCCGCCCCCCCTTGAGAATCGCCTCTACGGTCGGTTTGACAAAGTCTTCGTTGACGGCGATTTGCAATTGAATCTTGCGCAGCAGATTGACGCTGAATTGGTGCCCGCGGTAGACGCCAGTTTGGCCTTTTTGCCTTCCGAAGCCTTGGCAATCCATCACCGTAAGACGGACCACTTCGACTTCCGTCAGCGCTTCTTTGACGGCCTCCAATTTATCGGGCTGGATGATCGCGATAATCAGCTTCATGGGGAGCAGATAGTTGCTAGTTGCTAGTTGCTAGTTGCTAGTTGCTAGTTGCTAGTTGCTAGTT
>CAZHTX010000062.1:0-16950 GCA_964535475.1 uncultured Pirellulaceae bacterium | reverse complement strand
TGAGCGGCATCATCGGGACCTTGGGGAAAGAGCGGGAATTCGTCTCTACCCTTCATGAACGATTCTAGTGTGACACCACTTGCTCGGCGCTGGTTTTTCCTGCACGCTTGAGCAGCAATCCGACAAAGAACCTATCCGAAAACCCAAAATAACCGCGGCTAGCGCCAAAGCGGCTAACGGTTTTCGGATAGCGGATAGCGGATAGCGGATAACGGCTAACGGTTTTCGGATAGGTTGTAAGTCACTCAATAAAACCGAATTAGCCGGAAAGTGCTAGCGTCCGGTTCTTCGGAATCGTGAGTTAGCGCCCGACGGCTAACTGAACCGAAAAACGCATGTTGAGCCACTCAAGAAGCCTCCAACCGTTGCTTCCAGAGTTCAATCTGTTGGCGAACTTGAGCGGGAGCTGACGAACCGGGGCTGACGTAAGCCCGCACGGCATTCTCCACACCGAGGATCTCGAAAACATCCTCGGTGATCAAGGGATCATGAGCTTGCAAACTTGCCAGCGGAATCTCCTTGAGCGGCACATTGCTCTCCATCGCTTGCCCGACGATGGCACCGACCAAATGATGCGCGCGTCTTTGCGGCAAGCCTTTGCGGATCAAATATTCCATCAACGTAGTGGCATCGAGGTAGCCTTCCTCCAACCGGGCCGCGATCCGCTCACGCCGTAGTTCGGCTCCGGCAACCAGTGGGGCTGCCAACTCCAGACAGGCGTCAACCGTATCAAAGGCATCAAACAGCGGCGGCTTGTCCTCTTGCAAATCACGGTTGTAAGCTAGCGGTAAACCTTTCACCAGCACGAACAGCGTTTGCAGATCACCGATCACGCGAGCCGCTTTACCCCGCGTCAATTCTAAGACATCCGGATTCACCTTTTGCGGCATGATGCTGCTGCCGGTGCAAAAGGCATGAGGCAGTTTCAGAAAACCAAACTCGACCGTGCTCCAGAGAATCCATTCTTCAGCCCAACCGCTGAGGTGCGTGGCGATCACGGCGAGGCAAAAAGCCGATTCCAGGGCGAAATCTCGATCGCTGCTGGTATCCAAACTGTTGGCCGTATAACCATCAAACCCGAGGGCCGTGGCAGTTGCTTGACGGTCGATATTTAAGGTGGTTCCGGCAACGGCGGCAATGCCCAAGCTGGATTGATTCAAGCGGGCACGGCAATCGGCCAATCGCGTCCGATCTCGCTGATATTTTTCGATGTAAGCCAACCAATAATGCGAAGCCAAGACCGGTTGGGCACGCTGTAAATGCGTGTAGGCAGGCAGGACGCAGTCGAAATCGCGATCACACCGGCTGAGAAACGCACGCTGCAGCTCCAACAGCCGGGCATCAATCCGATCGATCGCGCCGCGAACCCACAGTCGAAAATCGGTCGATACTTGATCGTTGCGGCTCCGAGCCGTGTGCAGCTTACGTCCCACATCTCCCAAGCGATCGATTAACGCTTGTTCGATGTGCATGTGGATGTCTTCTAATTCGATCCGAAATGGCAACTCGCCACGGCCAATTTGCTCGCCAATCTCACCCAGCACCGTGGCGATTTGCTGGTATTCGTCCGATGAGATTAACGCCTGGTCAGCCAACATCCGCGCGTGAGCCAGCGATCCTTGGATATCTTCGTTGAATAGCCGGGAATCAAAGCTGATGCTTTCACAAAACTGTTCAACACGTTGATCGGAACCCGCATCAAAGACTCCACTGCGCGACGGACTGGCCACACGTTTCCTTTCGAAATTTGAGAACGATAATATAAATTGAGAGAACTTAGAACCTATCCGAAAACTGTGAGCCGACGGCGCTAGCCGCGGGCCTTTTTATGGTTTTCGGATAGGTTCTTAAGCAGCAAGCATCACGCCTCAGCCAGTTGGTGAGATGATTTCACAACGGAGCAGCGACTCTTGGGGATCGACCAGCAACCGCAAAGGTTTGGAGATCAGACGCCCATCTTCGGAAAATTGGCCGTCCACTTCGCTTGGCTCTTGCAACTGCGCAAGTGTCGGTAAGCCTTCCGGCTCGAAACGAAATTCGCGTCGCATGCAACAAGTCTTCCTGCCCAACAATTTGAGCACGCTGGCGGCTGCGGCGACAAGCGTACCATCACGTTCCAAAGCTAGCAGCGGGCGATCGGTATAGTCCAGCATGGCCTGCAGGTAACTGGCTTGTTGTTTCAGCTGGTCTTCCATTAAGCGGCGATCGGTGATGTCTAACACCGAACCGAACAACTCCACGACTTTGCCCGCTTGATTCACAATCGGTTGCCCGCGAGCGATCGTGGTGTTGTAGCTGCCGTCGGGCCGCCGGTGGCGGATTTGCAACTGGTAGGCGGCACCACTCTGCGTGGCATTGCGAATTGCCAACTCCGTCCGCTCGCGATCGGCCGGATGGACCATCGCCAGGTACTCTTCAAAATTTGGCGATTTGGAATTCGGCGGTAGCCCAGAGATCCGAAATGTCTCTTCGCTCCATTTACTTTCGCCCGTCTCGAGGTTCACTTCCCAGGTTCCCAAATTGGCCAACGTTTGCACCTCGCGGAGTCGAGATTGACTGCGCCGCAGCTCATTCTCGGCTTCGCGTCGCAAGGTGATGTCGCGGGTGTGCGCCACGATGAGGGTTTCGTCATCGAGTACCGCCTGGCGGGCTGAGATCAAGACTGGAATTTTGCGACCATTCGCATCTTGCAACGTGGTTTCAAAGTTATCCACTTTGCCCGAATCACGAATTTGCTTGATGAAATCAACGCGTCGTTCGGGAGATTCCCAAAGTTTGATTTCGGCCACTCGCAGGCCCACCACCTCGTCGCGTTGGCGAACGAACATCCTGAGAAAGGTGTCATTGGCGTCCAAGATTGTGCCATCGTTGAGACGCGAAACGAGCACCGCATCGGGCGAATTTGCAAACAACGTGCTGTAACGTTCCTCACGCCGAATTTGTGCCGAACGGAGGCGACGACGTTGGCGGATTTTGTCTGCTAAATCGGACTGCGTTTCGCCGGCCGCTTCGAGCAACGAGAGGGCCAAATCCAAGTCATCTTGGTCAAGCGCTAGCTGGGCGAATTCCTGTTGCAGCTTCCGCAAACTAGATTTCGCTCGGCGATTTTCCGGCCACAGTTCGAGCGCTTCGCGGGCCAGCGAGACGGCCAAGCTGAGGCGTTCGTAGGATAGTGGTTCTTCGGTGGTTTGCGCGTGCCGGGTTGCTCGTCGCAGCAGAGCGATACTCTCTTGGTGTTGCTGATATTCTCGCAACGCTTTTTGAAATTTACCCACCGATGCGTAACGATCGGCCGGATCAGTAGCCATCGCAATTAGAGCAATATCCATCAACTCACTCTGCACGTCAGTCGCGCGAAGATTATTGTCAGCAGCGTTGCAGATACATTCGACGAGGTTGTCACCATCGTGCGGCGGGAATCCGCTGAGCAGATGAAAAAGCGTTGCGCCGAGCAAGTAAACATCGGTGTGAGGACCAATTTCATCCAGAGCGCCCGAGGCAATTTCAGGAGCCATGTAAGCGGGCGTGCCGCCAATGCTGCCGCCCCCGGCAGACATTTCCTCTGAAATAGGATGCGGTAAAGCCAGCCCCCAGTCGGCAACCAAAACTTCCCCGTAACGACCCAACATGACATTCGCCGGTTTAATGTCACGGTGGATAATTCCCCGCGAGTGGGCATAGCGGGTGGCATCGGCGACGCCCAACAAGATCGTTAGATTTTCCTCCAGCGTCCGCTCCTGCAGCACCTCGCTCCAAGCAGTACCGTCGATCCGTTTCATGGAATAAAACGGATGCCCCTCGTCATCAATCGCCAATTCGTGCAGCGCGATCACGTTGGGATGATCGAGGGCGCCGACCGTGCGAGCTTCGGTGAGAAACCGCAACCGCGCGGCGCGATCGGCACGCAGGTAGTTCCGCAGCACCTTAATGGCAACTTCGCGGTTGACAGCCCGTTGGTGAGCTTGAAAAACGATGCCAGTGCCACCGCGGCCGATCGCTCCCACCAGGCGGTAGTCGGCATCCGCATCGGCTGCTCCACCCGGTTCGATCAAACGCCGTCGCGGCAGACCGGCCAAGTCACTCTCGTCGACGACCGAGGCATCCCGCTGCTTACCCGCCGCGACGATAGCGCCCGCTGTGGAATCGTCGCCCGCTGCGTCCCCGGCGGAAATAGCGGCCAGATCAGGTGCAGCCACCGTCCGTTCCAAGAAAATCGACTCCTGAATTGCTTCACGCCCCAGCTCGCGAGCGTGCGAGAGGGCGATCAGAGTTTCCAGCAGTTCAGGGGCAACTTTTGGAGATGCCATGGGTTCTGTTTTCGTGAAATGAAAGGGATAAATCGAAGCGGCGGGGTGCCCACTACAGAATGGGGGAAAATAGCCTCGACACGCCCACGATGATTTGAAACCAGAATGGGCGATTGCTCAACGTGTTTTTTTGCGTCTTGTCTGATCGTCGAAAATCTCGCTGTAACATCGCATCGACCCCCTGAATGAAACCGGGATCGCTGCCGGCAACCATAATTTCGAAGTTTAAGTGCAAAGATCGATTATCAAGGTTGGTTGAACCGACCGCGGCAATGGTGTCGTCGACGAGCACCGCCTTCTGGTGCATAAACCCCTCGCGGTAGCGATGAAAATCGATGCCGACGTCCAACAGCCCATCCTCATGATAGTTGCCAGCCAAGTAAACGATTAGGTGATCAGGCTTACCGGGGATCAAAACTCGCACCTCAACTCCGCGGGCGGCAGCGGTTTCCAAGGCGGTTGCCACCGCTTCGTTGGGTACGAAATAGGGCGTGCTGATCCAGATGCGACGTTTTGCCATCGCGGCCAGCTGACAATACATCATCGTGCAGCGTTGCATCGTATCGGCCGGTCCGGTGGGAATCACAACAACCTGCCCGGCCGGACCAGCGGGCGAAGACTCGTCTGAACAATAGTTGTCAGGACGATAGTTGTCTGAACAATTGTTGTCTGAACGAGTTTCCGCTGGCGATTCCAGCTGCTCGGTCGCCTGTTGCTCTCCCGGTTGCCAGAGCAAGTTTTCGATCAATTCGCGACGCGCCCAGAACCAGTCGCTGTTGAAAGCCGCCTGCACTGCTTGAACGGCCGGACCACGGACGCTGATGTGCGTATCACGCCAGCTGCGAAATCTGCGGCCGCCATCGAGGTATTCATCGCCGACGTTAAAGCCTCCGGTAAAAGCCACCTTCCCGTCAACGATCACCACCTTGCGGTGGTTGCGAAAATTAACTTGCAGACGACGCCGGAAACCACCTCGCGTGCTGAATGAACTAACTTCGACACCAGCTTGCGAGAGGCGATCGAGATAATACTGGGGCAACCATTGGCAACCAATATCATCATACAGCAGAAAGACTCGCACCCCAGCCTGTGCGCGTTCGATCAACGTCTCGGCAAAGTCGTTGCCGATGAAATCGTTCTCAATAATAAAAAATTGCACCAACACATACTCTTGTGCTTGGCGAATCGCGCCGAACATGGCCTCAAACGTCTCATGACCGTCGATCAATAATCCTAACTCGTTTCCATGCGTGACCGGTTGATCGACAACCTTCGCCAACTCATGCAATGGCGACCCCGTCCTTTCGTGCGGATCAATGACACGCCGCAACATGCGTTCGTATTCTTTGGCTGGTCCGGCGTGCTGGCTTTTTACTCGCCGTAACGCTTCCCGATAACCAAAGAAACGGGACCGTCCGAAAATCCAATACCCCGGCACCACCAGCAGGGGCAGCGTCACCAACCCCACGCACCAAGCGGTCGTAGCCTGGGCTGTGCGCACCCTCCGCAAAGCGTGCACGGCGCTCAACACGCCACAGCATTCCGCGAAAAAGAATACTGCGGAGGTGACGGTGATGGTACGGTCGTCGAAAAAGTCCCAATTCACGACCGGTTCACTGCGGCACGAGGACGCTGGAAGAAAGATCTTGCAGAGCTTGTAACAATCGCTTGTTGGCCAACTGGTCCGCAGCGGTCAATTGAAAAGCGACTTCCAGCGTGTCGTCAAGTGCTTTCGCGTGCAGGAAAAAATCGAGCTGGCGAAGTGAGTCGGTCTCAAATATCTGATCGCTACCAAACAACTTCAAGTAGAGTCCATCGACATGTTTCGTTTCCAATTGGCCGACTGGCGTCTGAGCACCACTCGGCTGTAAATCAATGCACTGGGGCGACGTAAAGTGTAGGATATTTTCGCCAAAATAGTTTCGCAACAACGTGGTGGTCGCTTTTACCAGTTCGATTGGCCATGCCGGTTTGGCCTCGTCGGGAAAGCCCTTGAGGGTTGAATGCCAATGTTCGCCGAGCAATCGCCAGGGCTGCAACGATTCCGCCGAAAAGCTTGGAGTTGCTTTCGTGTCGGCGCTGGCAACGGGCGGTTGCTCAGGTTCAACTTGCCGCGGAATGACCACGGCACCTGTTGGCAGATAGGCTGCGATAGCCAGGTCGAGAAACTCTTGGAAACTCTGCGATTCCAACTCACTGGGCAGAAAAAAACGCAGCTCAATTTCTTGAAACTCCTTGCGGCTGATCACTTTAGCCCTGGCGTCGCTGGAGTAAACGCCTTGGATGTTGAGTTGGCTGAGCGTGGGCAGCTTGAGCGACTTTAACAAATCAGCTTTGTTAAATGTCCCCGGCGGCACCCGGAATTTGGCTTTCATCCATTTTGACTCGCTGGAAAATGCATGTAAAAACCACTGGCGAGCATGAAAGTCATCTTCACCTTTCTTTTTGCGGGCAGTTTTCACGTTTTGCTTTGCGCCGCCTGGATTCTTTCGTTGCGCACCGCGAACTTCGATCCGTGAGAAATGATTGAAGTCGAATTTTTCAAAGCGACCATCCGCTTCGAGTCTTTCGATTAAGCGCCCGATACAGGCCGGGTCCCACAACACGGCTTGACCCGTGCGATCCCGCGGAGCATTGAGATGCCAACCGCGACCATCGGTTTCCCAGGCCGCCTTGGTAGTTTGCGGCACAGCCAGCGGAGTCTGCTGAACGGCGTGCTGTTGCTCCAGATAAGTCTCCACATCGACGGAGTGACGTGCTTGATGAGGCCCCCGAGCGAGTGCGGCTTGCAAAAATTCCCCGGTGTAGCTGCGTGGTAGTTTGTTTTTTGATTTTTGCCGTGTCTTGCCTGTGGGGGCTGCTCGCTGGGCATACTCGACAACCGCTTCGGGCGTTCCCGCACAGACCACGGTGCCTCCTTCAGCGCCCGCCTCCGGGCCCATGTCGATCACCCAATCAGCACACTTGATCACATCCAAGTTATGTTCAATGACAACCACCGAGTTGCCCAGATCAACCAACCGTTGCAAGACATCCAAGAGTTTGACGATATCATCAAAGTGTAACCCCGTGGTGGGCTCGTCCAACAGGTACAGCGTCTGGCCGGTTTGCGGTCGTGCTAATTCGGCAGCCAGTTTAACGCGTTGCGCTTCACCGCCGGAAAGGGTCGGCGCCGATTGCCCAAGGGTGAGATAATCCAGCCCCACATCACATAAGGTTTGCAAGACTTTGGCGATTTTGGGCTGGGCGGAAAACAGCCGCAGCGCATCGGCGCATGACATTTCCAGCACATCGGCAATGCTGTGGCTATGGTATTTGACTTCGAGAATTTCAGGCGTGAAGCGGTGCCCGTTACAATCTTCGCAAAGGACCCAAACATCTGGCAAAAAGTGCATTTCAATTTTCTTCTGCCCCGAGCCTTCGCACGCCTGACAACGTCCACCCGGAACGTTAAAGCTAAATTGGCGAGCCGTGTAACCGCGTGATTTTGACAGCGGTAGTTTGGCAAACAGCAAACGTATCAGCTCGAACACGCCGGTGTAGGTTGCCGGGGTCGAGGCGGGGGTATTGCCCAGGGGCGTCTGGTCGACCTGAATCACTTTGTCGACATGTTTCAAGCCGACGATTTTCTCATGCTTGCCGGGCCGCAAATTGGCACGATGTCGGATGCGGGCCAACGCCGGATAAAGGATGCCGTTGATCAACGTCGATTTGCCGCTGCCCGACGGCCCCGTCACGGCCGTAAATAGACCCAACGGAATTGAGACGTCAATTGATTGGAGGTTATGCTCGGCGGCTGCGATAATATCCAGCGAAGCGGCCGAACTGGCTCCCCCGGCGGTCCGCCGGTTAGTCGGCACAGGGATGCCCTTGGTGCCGTTGAGGTATGGCCCCGTCACGCTTTGCCGCGCCGGCTTGAGACGCTGGGGAGGTCCCTGGGCAACAATCTCACCACCCAACTTGCCAGCTCGCGGGCCAAAGTCGCAGAGGTAGTCGCTGCCGGCGATCACGTCATGGTCATGCTCCACCACCAGCAGCGTGTTGCCCAAATCTCGCAACCGATGCAAGGCTGACAGCAATCGTTGGTTGTCGCGCGGGTGTAAACCAATCGTCGGCTCGTCCAGCACGTAAAGCACGCCGCACAGCCCACTGCCGAGTTGGGCTGCCAAGCGAATCCGTTGAGCTTCCCCCCCCGACAACGTGGCAGCCGGTCGGCTCAACGTCAAATACTCCAAGCCAACATCCAAGAGAAACTGCGTTCGTGAACGAATTTCCCGAATTAACTCCCCCGCGATGCGTCGTTGACGGGTATCCAATTTCCAACCTTTAACCGTCTCCGCCAAACGCCAAAGTGGCATCCGCACGTAGTCACCAATGGTTAAATCTTGGAACCGCACCGCAGCCGCGGCATCGGTCAAACGGGTGCCATCACAGACGGTGCACTCAATCACGTCGGTAAAAGCTTCCAAGCGATAACGCAAGGCGGGACTCAACCGGGAGGCTTCCGCCAGCGCCGGATAGAGTCCTTTGAACTGGTAATGAAAAACTGTCTGCGAATCGCTCGCGGCGGCGGGCTGAGGATCGGCAGCTGGTTCCGGAAAATGCTCTTTCGCTGTCAGGTCACCAGCTTTGACTTCAATCCACTCCGGTCCGGTACCGTGATAGATTGACCGCCGCTGTCTGACGGTCAGTTGCTCGAACGGGACATCCAAGGGGAGATCGGTATGCCGCGAGAGCGCCACCAGCATCCCGCGGGCAAAGCTGGCGTTCAGCTCGGGCCAGAGCGCGACGGCGCCTTCGGCAAGTGTCAACTTTTCGTTCCGCAACAGGGCGGCGGGATTGGTCCCCGATTGTTCGCCGAGGCCCTCGCAGGCTGGACACCAACCGGCTGCCGTGTTGAAAGAAAAGTGATGCGGGGTGAGCGGCTGAAACGAGCGTCCGCAACATTCGCAAGCCAAGTGTTGGCTGTGCGTAATTATCTCCCAAAGATATTCCTCACACTTTGGCCGAGCCACGGCCAGTTGCATGACGCCACTGCCAACGGCCAACGCCAGCTCCACACTCTCTGAGATGCGGGTATGATCATCGTGCCGCAATTCCAGACGATCGATCACCAACTGCAGCGTGACCTGTTGGCTGCTGGAGAGTTTGGGCATTGCCGTCAACTGATAAGTGTTTCCGTCGACGCGCACCCGGGAGAAACCTTGTTCCCGCAAGCTCTGCCAGTAATCATCAAAGGACTGATGCTCGGGACGTTGCAGGGGGGCCATGATCAAGAACCGGGTGCCCGCCTCGAGCCGCAGCACTTTATCAACGATTTGATCGGCTGTTTGGGTCCCCACCGGCAGTTCGCATTCCGGGCAATACATCGTGCCCAGGCGAGCCAGCAGGATGCGGAAATAATCATAAATTTCAGTTACGGTACCGACGGTGCTGCGAGGGCTGTGACCGAGGTTCTTCTGTTCCAGCGCGATCGCCGGCGACAACCCCTCAATCCGTTCGGCTCGCGGCTTTTGCATTTGCCCGATGAATTGCCGCGCGTACGAGGAGAGCGATTCGACATATCGCCGCTGGCCCTCGGCATAGATCGTATCCATGGCCAGCGAAGATTTGCCGCTGCCCGAGGGTCCGCAAAACACGGTCATCGCATCGCGGGGCAAAGCCACGTTGACCGATTTTAAGTTGTGTTGTGTGCCACCATCAACGATTAACTTTGGCTTACCGTTGCCAGATTTTGATTTCTTGCCGCCCTGCTTGGCAGCCGGTTTGGTTAAGGGACGCGGTTTCTTGCCGAGCACGCGGCGGAGCGCCTGACCTGTGTAAGAAAGTGGATTCTCGGCAATTTCGACCGGCTGGCCCGCGGCCACCAATTGGCCGCCCCCGGCGCCACCTTCCGGGCCCAAGTCGATGACCCAATCGGCAGTCTTAATCACATCCAAGTTGTGTTCAACCACAACCACCGTGTTGCCTTTGTCGACCAAATCGTGCAAGACAGCCAACAGCAACTTGACATCGGCAAAATGCAGCCCGGTGGTCGGTTCATCTAAAACGTAGAGCGTCCGCCCGGTGGCCTTTTTGGAAAGTTCTCGCGATAGTTTGATACGTTGTGCTTCACCACCGGAGAGCGTTGGTGAAGGTTGCCCCAGATGTAAGTATTCCAAGCCAACGTCGACCAAAGTGCTGAGCTGGCTGGCAATCTTGGGAATGTTCTCAAACAACTTATAAGCTTGACCGATCTCCATTTCCAACACATCGGCGATCGAATGATCTTTAAACTTGACCGCTAAGGTTTCGCGATTGTAGCGATGCCCCTCGCAAACGGGGCAGGTGACCCACACGTCGGCGAGAAAATCCATATCAAGTTTTGTGGAGCCGTTACCGTCGCAAGCGCTGCACCGCCCACCCGCCACGTTAAAACTGAACCGACTGGCGGTAAAACCTCGCGTTTTGGCGTCGGGTAAGCGGGCAAAGAGGTTGCGAATCTCATCAAACACTTTGACATAGGTCCCCGGATTGGAGCGGGGTGTGCGGCCAATCGGAGATTGGTCAATGGCGATCGTCTTATCTAAGTGTTCCAAGCCAACCAATTCAGCGTGTGCTCCCGGTTCACACTCGGCCCCATTGAGGGCGCGGCGGAGAGCGGGCTCCAGGATGTCTCCAATTAAAGACGATTTACCACTGCCAGAAACTCCGGTAACACAGATCAGGGTGCCCAGCGGAAAAGTAACGTCGATCGATTTCAGGTTATTATGACTGGCCCCGCGGATGATTAGTTGCTCGCCGCTTCCGGGGCGAACCTGCTCAGGTAGCTCGATTTTATCGGCACCGGAAAGAAATTTTCCGGTCACGCTTTGCTTGCTGGCGGCGATATCCTGCATCGTCCCGCTGGCCACAATTTTGCCGCCGCGGATGCCCGGCCCGGGACCAAAATCGACAATCATGTCGGCCGCTCGCATCGTGTCTTCGTCATGCTCGACGACGATCAACGTGTTGCCACGATCACGCAGGGTCAGCAAGGTTTCGATCAGCCGATCGTTGTCGCGAGCGTGCAACCCGATCGATGGTTCGTCGAGGATGTAGAGCACCCCGGCGAGCCCGCTGCCGATTTGACCGGCCAAGCGAATCCGTTGCGATTCACCGCCGGATAATGTTGGTGCGGTTCGCGAAAGGGTTAGATAGTCGAGTCCGACACCGAGCAGAAAACCGATTCGCGCGCGCAGCTCTTTGAGAACTTCACCGGCGATGTATTGAGCCGCCGGCGGTAATTCAATCGTCGAAAAGAAACTGGCTAATTGCTCAGCAGGTAACTCGCAGATCTCCGGCAATGAGCGACGCGGATGTTCACTGAAGCGAGGGTCAGCGGTCTGTAACGTGACCGCGGAGGCTTGACGATTGAGCCGTTGACCATGGCAATCTGGACAGTCCAGCGTATCCATGTACTTTTCTAAACCGCGGAGATAATGTTTGTTCTTGGCGGTCCGGTAACGCTCGATCAATTCAGCCACGATGCCACTGAATTCCCCACCATACTTGCTCGGCCGACTGCCACCACGCCAGGTGAAAGTGATATGCAGATCGCCGGTCCCCCACAGCCACGCCTCGCGAAGATTTTGTGGCAAATCTCGCCAAGGTGTCGTCAACATGGTGCCCGGTTCGAGCTCCCATTGCCGCTCGACCGATTCAGCCACGCCGCTGTAGATGTGCCGTTTGTAGCGTCCCAGCGCGGACCATTCACCCACCAATCGGATCGCTCCCTTCTTAAAAGAGAGCGCTGGGTCGGGGACCAACAGTTCGGGAACAAAGGTGTAAAGACGTCCCAAGCCATCACAGCCCGGGCACATGCCTTGCGGACTGTTGAATGAAAACAGCTGGGGTGTGGGAGGTGCAAAGGAACGCCCACAGTCGCCGCAAGCAAACCGACTGGAAAAGAGAATCTCTTGATCGCTGCTGGGCGCGAGCGACACCAGCAAAGCGCCGTCGCCCAACTTGAGAGCGGCATCGACCGCTTCGGCCAAGCGACCGCGCTGACGCGACGTGGGGGGCAAACGATCAATCACAACTTCGACATCATGGCGGCGAGAACGGTCGAGCGCCGGCGGCGTGTCGAGGCGGAAGATCGTGCCGTCGACTCGGGCGCGCACGTAACCCAGCTTTCGCAAATCTTCAAACAAGTCACGGAACTCGCCCTTCTGACCACGCGCCAAAGGGGCTAACAGGGTCAGCGTGGCGGCCGGTTCCAACCCCATCACGCGGCCGACGATTTGCTCGCGAGTTTGCGCGGCGATCTCGGTGCCACAGTCGGGACAATGGCCGGTGCCGACGCGGGCGAAGAGCACCCTGAGAAAGTCGTAGATCTCCGTAATCGTCCCCACCGTGCTGCGGGGGTTGGCACCGGTCGATTTTTGCGAAATCGAAATCGAGGGGCTTAATCCGGTGATCAAATCGACATCCGGCTTGGGCATCTGCCCCATAAATTGCCGAGCGTAATTCGACAAAGATTCCACGTAGCGACGCTGGCCCTCGGCGTAGAGCGTGTCGAAAGCCAGCGACGATTTGCCACTCCCGGAGACGCCGGTAAAGCAGATCATTTTTCCCCGCGGCAATTCGACACTCACGTTGCGGAGATTATGTTCGCGAGCCCCTTTGACTGTTATTTGCGTCGTCGTCATGACCAAATGGATACCGTCGGCTGTCATCCGGTGTGGAAAAGCTGAGTAATGCGTCGTCGATGAACGATTGTAACGTAATGCAGCCGCAGAGCATGCCCCACCCCAAACTGGGCGAAAGAGTCGCCGCAAAGAAATTACGCCACAGAGGGGCGCACGATTATTGCATCGTTTGCTGAGGCAGACGGCCGAGTTGGATAATTACCGCAACCCGTTCTTCGCCGCCATCGGCTCGCCGCCCGATCAACATTTGCTGCCCCAGGCCGAAGGCATCTTCGGTGGGCGCAATCACGATCGCTTGGCCAGTCGCCAGTGGTACATCCATCGCCAGGTCGTTCAATGACCAGAGTTCGCGCCGGAAGTCCATGCGGAACGCGAGCGACTCGTTAGCCACAAAGTTCTGCTTCAACTGGCCGTGCTGAATTTCGGGCAAAAGATTAACAGCCAGCCTGCCGTCGTCGAGCAGAAAAGTTTTCATTTGCAGGGTAAACTGAGGGTTGCTCAGACTCCTGCCGATCAAACCGTCGGGGGTTCGCACCAAAGTTGGATGTTCGCCCTCCAAGGCCCGCCGAACCGCCAAGGTAACCGGCTGGCTGTCGCGACAGGTCAACCGTTTGCGACGGGTCTCGAAATCACTCAGCACGTTCGCTTCGCGGAGCAGGCGAGTTGACTCATCCTCCGTAGACTTGCTCGTCAACTGACTCGCATCCCAGCCCGAAATCCGCCCCGCTCGCAATCCGTTGGCTGCTAACCAGCGCCGTGTCCCAGGTGGGATCACCGCTTCGTCCATCCGCTGCCAGGGGGCTGCAGCCTCGCCAGTTGTGGCGATGGCCTGCATCGGCACAAAGGCCACATCGACGATCGAGGCCGCGGCGGGTATTTTTGCCTCGGGCAATCCTCCCGCAGCAACCGCCGCAGCGGGGGCTGGCTCGGCAAAGTCACCATTCCACCGCGCACAACCTGAGAGCATACCGCCAGCGACCGCCACCAGGATGATCACCACCATGGCGGGCGCAATTGGGCCATTGAATTGCTTCCAGGCAACGTTTCGCCGAGGACCTATGCTCATAGCCGGTGTGTACGAACCGGCTCAAGGTAAAGTCAATGGCGGTTCGCAGATAGCGGCCGCGGCGTTCGTCCCTGCGGCAGACGGAAGGGCCAATCACTTCAGCGAAATCGTTTGCTGAAGAGGTCGCAAGATGTTTTCAATCAAGTAACTGTCAACCAAATCGCGACACAGCACGACCAGCCGCTCGAACTCGCGGAGATAAGTCTCGCCCAAAGCCAGGCTCTCAAAGCGACGGACCGTCAAATAGACGCTCAATTGCTCCTCGGGATAGTCGCCGCTGCGAACTTGAAAAGCCGACGTCCGCGATTCGAAGCTGATCCGACACTGCGTTCGACAATCCTCATCCAAGGCGAATTGAATTGCCGGTTCGTAACCTAGAATCGGTCTCCCGATCGCTTCTGACATTTTCTCGAACGCGGGAATCACCCCCAACGCTTCGCTCAACAGTTCGTTGTGGTTACCCCGGTACGTAAAATCGAATCCCAGCATGACGCTCAACGACTCGCAATCCAGCGGACTGATCGCCAGCGTATAGGGGAGCAAATCGAGAATCATGCGGTGCTGGTCAGCCGCCTCTTCAAACGAAGCCGGGTTGACCGCCCCGCTGTTGAGCCGCTTTGGCTCAACGGAGGCCCAGCGATAATTGCCCTGCTCTTTTTCTTCTTCGAGTACATATTCGGCCCGTTCCCGCGCGTAAAAATGAGCCATCCGCGGGTAGCGTTTTTGCAACTGCTCGAAAAAATGAAGAACGGTGTCGCGGTTTTGTGGCAGCTCTAACTCGGTACTGAGATTCATGTTCAGGTAGTAGTCATCGCTGAACGTGCCATATTCGCTCATGCATCGCTCCTCGGCGCTCGTGTTCGTGCTCAGCCGGTTAGACCGGCTCTGTGTCCAAGTATACGGCTCTTGCCCGCCTGCTTCTACGCGCTACCAGGCCCTAGGGTACACTCGCTGGCAGAGACAACCATCCCCGACCCCATGTTCGGGCAGATCGCGCTTCGGCTGACGTAAATGTAAAACTGGAGAAGGTTTATGACTTTTGGGACAAGCGCACGTAGGCCTAAAACTCAGCGAACATGCACATCCGCACACTTTACTCCGCGAGGGCCTTTGCGGGCAGAGTGGACCGCCTCGGGCTTGCACACGGTGGCTTGGGGCGAGACGGGGGAAAGTACCGCTGACTACGTAAATTACCGGGTTTCCGCGATTTCGCCCCCCGCCGTGCTCCGCTTCGATGCCGCTTTGGCGGATTACTTTTCGGGAAATTTTGCAGCATTCCAGCAGATCGGCATAGATTCTCACGGATGGCCCCCTTTTTTTGCCCGTGTTTATCAATTTTGCCGACTGATTGCTCCGGGGCGGACACTTTCTTACGCAGAACTGGCGGGCCGTGCCGGTAGCCCCCGCGCTGCGCGGGCCGTGGGACAGGCGATGGCCAAGAATCGCTTGCCGCTGGTCATCCCCTGCCACCGAGTGCTGGCTAGCGGCGGCAAGATGGGCGGATATAGTGGTCCAGGGGGAGTAGACACCAAACGCTGGCTGCTGGCTCTCGAAGCTCAAGATGACGCGGGGTGAGAGGAGGAACGACCTATCGCTTCACTTTGGGCCCGAGTGGGTTGGGGCCTGCAACTTAAATTGTACGCGGTGAGCGATTACAACCAACGACTTCAAAGCGGGAACCGCGATCCCGCCGAGCTAACGGACGGACGGCTCGAATCAGCGAACCACCACCTATTTATTGTTCGATCAAAATTTACATTGTACACAATGTAAATCATTGGCAACATAGAATCTCGCGACACTGCGGAGAACCACTTGCTGGCTAAAACGTAACAAAGTTAGTGAATTTGCTGGGCAACTCGGCTGGGGCGAATTATCCGCCGCGAACAACCTTGGGCCTGGACCATTTGGCGACGTTGTCGCATCCGTTTTCTTCCTGTATGGTTGAGCAAGTCTGTTATTCACTCTTTCCTGCTGAAGCTGCAACAAGCTTCTCCATTGGTAGCATCTTGAAAGTTCCTGAGCGTATCAAACCACTGATCGAAGACGGACTCGTCGACCAGGTCTTGGGCTCATTAATGAGCGGCAAAGAGGCCCAGGTGTTTCTTGTGCGTTGCGGCGACCAAATTCGCTGCGCCAAGGTGTACAAGGATATTGCCAAGCGGAGTTTCAAGAACGCGGTCCAGTACCAAGAAGGGCGGGAGGTGCGAAACAGCCGCCGCCAGCGGGCCATCGACAGCCGCTCGAAATTTGGCCGCGATCAACAGGAAGTCGTCTGGCAGCAGGCGGAAGTCGACGCCTTGTACAAGCTCGCCGAAGCTGGCGTTCGCGTCCCCAAGGCGTACGGTTTCATCGATGGCGTGTTGTTGATGGAGTTGATCATCGATGCGGATGGTGACGTGGCACCGCGGCTGAACGATATTACGATGTCGGCCGAGCAAGCGATCAAGGATCACGCCACGATCATGAATTACGTGCTCCGCATGTTGTGCGTGGGGCTGGTGCACGGCGACCTCTCGGAATTCAATGTGCTGCAAGAACCAGCCGGCCCGGTGATCATTGACTTTCCGCAAGTCGTCAACGCGGCGGGCAACAACAACGCGAAATCAATGTTGCAGCGTGACGTGCGAAACATCACTCAGTACTACGCCCAGTATGCGCCGCAGCTGGCCGAGACGCACTACGCGGAAGAGATGTGGGAACTGCACGAAACGAGCAAGTTGAAACCTGATCTTAAACTGACCGGCAAATTCAAATTCTCCACCAAGGCGGCCGACGTCGATTCAGTGCTCAACATGATCGACTTTGCTTACGAAGAAGAGCAGGAACGGCAGCAACGTTTGAAAAACGGCTAGACATCAAAGGGGTCAGGCCTCTTTGATGTCGGATTTGGGGAAGCGGACTCGTT
>CAZHTX010000061.1:0-17046 GCA_964535475.1 uncultured Pirellulaceae bacterium | reverse complement strand
TTCCCTTGTCTTCGCCGACGCGGCCACGTTGGTGGTCGCGGTGATGGCGGCAACGGTCCTCGGCGGGATGGGCATTGGTGATCATCCGATGCTATCCGCGACGATGCTAACAATGGTTATGCTGATCAGTTTCGCCAGCTTGGGTTTGTATCCGGGCATCGGCTTGACAGCCGCCGTCGAGCTCAAGTCGACGACGATCGTGATTTCAATTGTGTTGGCAGCCTTTGGTGCCGCCTGCCTGGCCGTCGCCAGCCCACCGAGAATCCTGCTTAACCTGTGCGTGCTGTGGATGTTTCTGCTGGTCGCCATTCCGCTGTCACGTGGATTAGTCAGGCATCTATTGGGACGCACGCGTTGGTGGGGCGCACCGACGATCATTGTCGGCTCGGGCGGAACGGGGGTTTCCATCTTCAACTCGCTGCGGGAAAATCCCAGCTGGGGTCTGAAACCCGTCGGCATCATCGACGACCGCTTGCACGATTCGGCAGCCGCCGAAGCGTATTGTGGAAACCATTCGCAGCTGGCGAATCTAGTCAAAAAGCACCACGTGACATGGTGCATTGTGGCCTTACCCGATCGGCCGCGAGCGGAAGTGTTGCGGCTGGTCGATTCGTGTGCCGAGTTAATTCCACACAGCTTAATTGTTCCCGACTTGGCGGGGCTCCCCAGCCTGTGGTCGGGCGCGACAGACTGCGGCGGTTTCCCTGGCCTGCGTTTGAAAGAGCGCTTGTTGATGCCCATTCCGCTCTTTTCCAAACGCTTGATGGACTTTAGTTTCACGCTCGCCATTCTGCTAGCAGTGGCACCGTTACTGTTGTTATTAACGATGCTGGTTAAATTAACTTCCAAAGGCCCAGTTTTTTATGGGCAACCACGTCTGGGCGTCGGTGGCGATAGCTTTCGGGCCTGGAAATTCCGCACCATGGTGTCCAACGCCGATCAGGTGCTGGCCGAATATTTAGCGGAGAATGAAGAATTAAGAGCCGAGTGGGAACGTGATCATAAATTGAAAAACGATCCTCGCGTGACTTTTGTGGGACGTTTCTTAAGAACCACCAGCCTCGATGAACTTCCACAAATCTGGAACGTGCTGCGGGGCGAGATGAGCCTCGTCGGTCCACGCCCCATCGTCACGGCCGAGATTGAAAAGTACGGCAAATGCTATGAACTTTACCAACGCGTCCGACCAGGAATCACGGGGCTTTGGCAAGTATCTGGTCGAAACAACACGACCTACGAACAGCGAGTCCAATTGGATGGTTATTACGTTCGCAATTGGTCACCCTGGCTCGACCTCTGCATCTTATTGTCCACCATTCGCGTCGTGCTGCTGCGTCATGGAGCCTACTGATGACGATGTCGGCAACCGTCCCCGACATCGTCGCGACCAGCGAGGCGACATCGGATTCGTCACAGCCGACACATTCGTCGCAACCGACACAGCGGCGATTGTTGCGGGAGAGCGTTTGGGTCGTGGGTGGTCGGTTGCTGGGGATCGGCACGGCGATTGGCATTAACGTTGTCTTGGCCCGAGTGTTACCTCCGGCCGACGTGGGAATTTTCTTACTGCTGGGCAGTATCCTCACCTTCTCGTCGTTCGTCGCCATGTTCGGCTTGAACGCGGGGTTGGTGCGATTTGTGTCCGAGAGCATCGGTGTGGGCGATGCGGACCAAGCCCGCAGAGTGCTGCGGCAGGGCACCAAGGTAGCAATCCTCAGCGTCAGCTGTGGCGGCTTAATCTGTGGTGGCTTTTTACTGCTGGCGGGTGAGTGGTTATTTGACTTGCCGCAAGTCGTCGTGCTGGCCCCGCTGGTCGCTTGCGGAGTCGTCGGTGCGGCGACCATTCAGCTGTGCGCCAGCTTGCTGCGCAGCTTTCACGATTCACGCGTCTCGATCATGCTGACGGGGCAATTCGGCGGCCCAATTTGCAACCTGCTGTTCGGTGGGCTCACGATTGGTCTCTATTTTTTGACCACTCCCACCCTGAACCAAGTCATGGCGTGCAGCGCGTTTTCTATGTGCGCGGTGCTGCCGCTGGCTATCTACAGCTGCTACCGCATCAGCGAACGCCAATTAGCCACTTTACACTCCGCGGCCTCGACGTCAGCGAAGAAACTCCAACGCGTCAACGCGACCGAGACGGCGGCACCCAATAGTTTTGCGATGATGGGTCTGTTGGTCGTTTGTCTGCCGCTGATGCTGACCCAAAGTTTGTCGTACATCACGGGCCAAGCCGACATTTGGATTGCCGGTGCGAACGTCGCGCATGAGGAGGTGGCGTTGTACGGCGCCGCCCGTCGTTTGATGCTATTGATCGGCATGCCGATGCAATTGGTCAACTTGACGGTGATCGCTTCCATTGCCGAACTGCGGGCCCGTGGGCAATTGCAGGAATTGCAGCGGATATTGCGCTCGGCAGCCACCCTCGCGGCGATCCCCGCGCTGTTGGTCTGGCTGCCGATCGTGATCTTTCCCGGCCAGCTCGCGACGCTCATCTTCGGACCTTATTATGCCGATTGTGCGGCCACCCTGCGGATCCTCAGCATCGGTCAACTGGTGTTTGTTTCGGTGGGCGCGGCGGAACTGACGCTGATGATGTCTGGCCATCATTTAAAGGCTTTATCTGTCAACATATTCACGTCAATCGCCCTGTTTATCAGCGGCATCACGCTTTCGCAGCAGTGGGGCATCCAGGGATTGGCAATCGCCTGGTCAGCCATCGTCTCGATTCAGTGCCTAAGTTTTTGGCTTTTCGCAAGGCGATCGGTCGGGGTGTGGACTGGGTTAGATTTTCGGTTTCTCAGGGAAGCGAGGAAAATGCTGGCCAAGCTTCAATCGAAGTGGCTAAATCCGTCTAGAGAGGGGACAAGTTAACGCCACCTTTTAAAGCCTACAACTAAACTGAGTCGTTGCAGAGCAGTTGCGAACCTTGTCACGCGTGCTCGATCGAATCCTTGTCAATCAACATGAATTCCACCCCGTTGCCGATCGCATCGAACCAGTCCGGACAGCGCCCCAATTGGATTGCCCCACTGGCAGTCTTGATCTGGCAGCCCTGCCTCGTTTTTTTGCCTTTCCTGGTGCTGGGCCTGCTGCTCTGGTTGGCCCCTACGATGGAAGGTGCCGCTGGCTTCCGTATTCGCGAAGAGCTTTCATTCGCAAACTTCTTCATCCTGCTCGCGTGGTATGGCTGCATCGTTGTTTGCGCGGCACTCGGCCAGCTCGTCGCGCGAAGCTTTCCACCGCAGCCATTTCTCTCCGCTGGAGCAATCGACACGGAGGGATTTTACCGAGCGCTCAGCGGTTTAGCCTTGCTCGGCGTTGGTGGCGCTTGGCTGGCCGCGCTCAGCAATGGCACATCCATTGTCGAACTTATCAAGACACAGCAATTCAACTTGCTCAAAGACTCACTCTACGAAAACTATAACCACCTTTACTCACTGCGCTACACCGCATCGCTGGTCGGCGGCTATGCGATGTATCGTCTGGTGTTCCTCGGCAAATTCACTTGGCTTGATGGTCTTAACTTTTGTTTACTACTCGCCGCCGCGGCCATCTCCGCGCGGCTGCTGATCGCCCAAGCGGTGATCTTTGCCGGTGGCTTGGCAATCCGCTTTGATGCGATCCAACGAGTCAAAGGGCGAACCATTTTGTTAACAACTCTGGGGCTCAGCGTTTGCATTGTGACCTTTACATGGGCCCGCAGCGCGGGAAGCTATCGCGATTTCTTTGGCGTGAGTAACCCGGTTGCGATGACCTATTTGGAGTGTCAACGATATTTGGCCGCCCCGATTCAAGCCAGCATGGGTGTCGCCCGCATCGCCGCTCATCAACCCCACCGAGGCTCGCCCTCCAACGTCATTAAATATGTGACTCCCACTTTCCTCCATCCGGAAGACGAGAAGGCGGGCGACAATTCGGGCGGCGTGGGCGAGCAGTGGTATCTCGACCAAGTTGACGTTGACGAAACACTAACGACCAATTCAGCTTTCGTGGACATGTACGGCGACTTGGGTCTCTGGGCATTTCCAGTCATCGCCTGGGTAAGTTTTCTAGCGGCGGGGGTTGGAACCTATTTTTGGCGAGCGGATAACTTACTTTGCTTGATCGGCTGCGTGGTTCTGTATGGTTTTTTTGAACTCTGGCGAACCTATTACTTTGCCGCCGGCTCTTTCACGTTTTTGATTCTGGCAATCATCGCCGCGGGATGTGGTTCACGCTTCCTAACCGGCCGGTTCAGCGTCAGCCTGTTTAAGCCAGAGGTGAACGTGCAATGAAACCCGAGCCTCAAATCATTTACGACTCGCGTTGGATCGGACCCCATGGCATCGGTCGCTTTGCCTCCGAACTGCGCGATCGCCTACCGCAACTTAGCCATCCCACGTTGGGCGGAAACTGCACAAGCCCGTTCGACTGTTTGAAACTGAGCGTCCGCTGCAGTGATCGTAAGACCGGCTTCTTCTCACCTGGCTTCAATCCGCCGCTCACGCTGCCCTTTTGGCCCACCGCCCCATTCATCTTTACTCTGCATGACTTGATCCACGTTAACTATCCGGCTGAAAGCTCACTGGCGAAACGATTCTACTATCAACGTGTCGTGCGACCGGCGGCGAAAAAAGCTTTTAAGGTATTGACCGTCTCGGAATACTCCAAGAATGAAATCGTGTCATGGGCCGGTATCCCCAGTGACCAAGTCGAAGTCGTCTACAACGGTGTGGGCAGCGCATTTACGCAAGCCGGGGCCAAGCGGCAAACGTCACACAAATATCTGCTCTACGTGGGAAATCAAAAACCGCACAAGAACGTCGGCGGCTTGCTGCATGCGTTAGCTATCTTGCGCGGCGATTTCGATATTCGCTTAGCCATCACCGGCGAAGCCACTGCGGAAACAACAAGCCAGATCGAGGCCCTGGGCTTGCAAGACCAAGTTGAGTTCCTCGGCAAATTGAGTGACGAGCAATTGGCCACCGCCTATCGCGGCGCCGAAGCGACTGTTTTGGCCTCCGCTTATGAAGGGTTTGGATTGCCAGTTGTCGAATCGATGGCCTGCGGAACGGCGGTCGTCTGCAGCAACGTGACGTCACTGCCCGAAATTGCTGGTGACGCGGCCCAACTGGTTAACATCGACGCGGCCAGCATCGCTGCGGGAATTGCCAGCCTACTCAATGATCAAACGCTTCAAACAACATTAATCGCGCGTGGATTGCGGAGAGCGGCTAACTTCACCTGGGAAGCAACCGCCACTCGCGTTGCCACCGTGCTCGACCAATTAAAACAGCAGCTCGCTGCAGATTTCCCAACGCTCGCTCTGCGAACGAATCAGCCCTCAGAGGCGACCGCTAAATAACCCATGAGAAAAACCGCCCTCATTCACGAATGGCTGACAAGTTACGCTGGCTCGGAGCGCGTGCTCGAACAACTGCTGGTCATGCACCCCGCCGCCGATCTGTACGCCGTCGCCGACTTTTTGTCCGATGCCGATCGACACTTTTTGAATGGCAAAAAGCCGACCACCAGCTTTGCCGCTCGGCTTCCGTTCGCTCGTCGACTGATTCGCCATTATTTGCCGCTGATGCCAATTGCCATCGAGCAATGGGACCTCTCCCAATATGACGTGGTGATCTCCTCCAATCACGCGGTCGCCAAGGGAGTTTTATGTGGGCCCGATCAACTGCACGTCAGCTATGTCCACACCCCCATTCGATACGCTTGGGAATTTCAACATCAATACCTCAGAGAATCCAAATTGACTTGGGGCCTGAGGAGCATGTTGATCCGCGGGATCCTGCATTACATGCGAGCTTGGGATTACACTTCGGCCTGCCGCGTGGACGCTTTCATCGCGAACAGCAATTTTATTGCAAATCGCATTCGCAAATGTTACGGTCGCCAGGCGGAAGTCATCTATCCACCAGTGGACGTCGACGGCTTTGGAGCCAATTACGAAAAGTCAGACTACTACTTTACCGCCTCTCGCCTCGTGCCGTACAAACGCGTCGATCTGGTCATCGAGGCGTTTCGCAAAATGCCGCATCGCAAATTAGTTGTCGTCGGTGACGGGCCGATGTACAAACAATTAAAGTCCAATTGTCCCGCCAACGTCGAGATGCTCGGCTACCAGCCTCATGAAAAGTTAAAATCCTTAATGCAGCATGCCAGGGCCTTTGTCTTTGCCGCGGAAGAAGATTTCGGCATCATGCCAGTGGAAGCCCAGGCGTGCGCCACTCCGGTAATTGCTTACGGGCGGGGAGGAAGCCTGGAGACGGTAATCGACGGGGTAACTGGCTGCTTTTTCGAAGCCCAGCAAGCAGACAGCATCGTGGCCGCGGTGGATTACTTTGCTGACAACCTCAACTCGTTTGACTTGGCTGCCACTCGCCAACACGCGGAAACTTTCCGCCCGGAAAGATTTCGCGAAGAAATTGCCAGCTTCATCGATGGGGAATGGAAGCGTTTTTCCACTCAACGTCGCTCCGCCATCCCGCGCGCTCCCATCGGAAAGACAACCGAAACATCGGTGCCGCGTCAACCTGTCAACATTAGCTAGATATATATTTTTCAAGTTGGAGTGTTAGATTCATGATTCAAGCGCAACCCGCAGCCCAGCAAATAAATCTGAATGTGATCCAAGCGATTTGGCGGAACAAGTGGAAAATGTCTTTCGTTTTCGTGCTGGCGGTTGCGGCCTCCGTGGGTTATCTGTTCGTTGCCAAGAAACAGTTCACTTCCGAAGCGCAGCTATTTATTCGCCTCGGCAAAGAGACGATTGGTCTTGATCCCACGGTCACCACCGGCCAGACAATCGCCATCCAGGAATCGCGAGAAAAAGAAATCTCCTCCATCCAGTCCATGGTGCGAAGTCGCACTATCTTGGAACAAGTTGTCGAACAAGTGGGCGCTGGACGCGTGCTGGGAGAAACCGACGACGAAGGGCCCAGCTGGCTGCCGATTGATATCGGGTATCTCAAGTCGCTCAGCCCCGCTTACGTGGACAGCCCCTCCGACAAAGCGATCGCCACACTCGAAAAGAAGCTCGAAGTGTTTTCACCTCGAAACACGGCCATCATCGGACTACGTTACGAAACCATCAGTCCCGAATTGGCTGCCGAGATATTGGATGCCGTAATCAGCGCCTCGATTGATGCGCAAATTAGAGTCCATCAATCCGAAGGCTCGAGCCAATTCTTTATCGCGCAAACAGAAGTCCTCTCTCAACAAGTTGAGGAGTTAGAGGAGGGGCTACTCGAGTTTAAAAACACTTCGGGACTTTCCGACCTGGGCCCCCAAAGGCAAGCACAGATTGCTCAAATTGCCGCGTTGGAAAGCGCCCTCCTGGACACCTCAACAAAATATGAAGCCGCTCGCGAAGATATCCGCATCCGCCGTTCTTTGCTGGCCGAGCAACCAAGTCAAATCAAGCTCAGCGAAACCACCGGCCTGGCCAGCAGTGCGGCACAGGGGATGCGAGAACAACTATATGATTTGGAAATTCGGGAAAAAGAATTGATCTCTCGCCTCAGAGCAGATCACCCTGAACTAGTTCAAGTCCAGAAGCAATTAAAAGATGCGAAATCAACACTCAATCAAGAGGCCGACTTAAAACAAGTAACCGTTGGCCTCAACGAATCATACCGCGAGATCGAGGCCGCGCTACTCAACCAGCAAGCCCTGGCCGCTTCGCTGTTGGTACAAAAAAATGTCTTGAAAGAACAGATCGCTGATTCCAAACTCGCGCTGCAAACAATTAATGCCAACGAACTTAAGCTAGCTCAATTTACTCGCAAATTAGACTTGGCCCGCGACAGCCACAAAGATTACGCCCGCCGCTCGGAGCAGGCCAGAATGGACTTGGCGCTCAGCAAGTCCACTGTATCTAACATCAGCGTCTTGCAACCACCCAGCCAGTCGTTGATTCCCAGCAGCCCCAAGCTGGCACTCACGTTGGTCTTTGGCATGACCGCGGGAACTTTCCTGAGTGTATTGTTGGCTTTAATGGTGGAAATCAGACGCCAGGCAAACGCGCCTGCTGTAAGTGCCCGTGCAAATGAAGTCACCAGCGTGAGCACCGGCTTAACTCAATCGTCCGAGCCCGCCCCTGCCGTGGCTGCCGCGCAAACTGCCAGCCCAGCAGATACGTTGGGAACTAACGCGGGAACACAGCTGGCAACGGCGGAAGTGACTTCGTCACGCGAAACATTGCCGCCTTCCAGAAGGCGTACCACCCGCAGCAACCGGAGCATGTTAGGCACGGGGCTTTACTGAAAAACGCTAGCCGCCTTGGCGATAGCCGCGGTTCTTCGATTTTCAAATGGACTCGAAAAATACAAAATTGTCCAAATATCATGTGCCGACAGCGCTAGCCGCGTTGCCCAAGGGAGCCTTTCGAGTGTTTATAACTCGCGACGTAAATGCCGTGAACAGTTCATTCATCAATCACACAACCGGCACTCCTCAAACGCCCGACACCGCGTTAAAGGTTCGCTGCGCGCGAGTCACGGCCAGCGAGCAATCATTGCTGCTCGATCAATGGAACCGCACCGAGCATAGCTGGGATTCCGATCCCTGCTTACACGACTTTGTCGAGATTCAAGCTCAGCGGCAACCGACGGCCGTTGCAATCATTTGTGGTGATCAACACGTCACCTACGCGGAACTCAATGAACGGGCCCGACGCGTCGCTTGCCAATTAATACAACTCGGAGTCCAACCAAATGAAGTGGTCGGCGTGGTTGCCGACCGCAGCATCGATGCCATTCTGGCCGCCGTCGGAATCCTAAAAGCGGGAGCCGCTTATCTACCACTCGATCACGCATTCCCACCCGATCGCATCGGATTTTATCTACAAGATGCCAATGTGCGGTTCGTGGTCGGTAATGTCGATCAACAATGCTTGCTGGGACACACTCAGATCACCAAGATTCCGACGGTCGGGTTACCGGAATTCACCTCTGTAGACTTACCGCAAGTGTCCGCCGATAGCCTCGCCTATGTGCTGTTCACGTCCGGATCGACGGGAAAGCCCAAAGGGGTGATGCTAGATCATCGCGGCCCGGCAAATACCGTTAGAGATATCAACAACCGCTTTGATATCTGTTCGCAAGATCGCGTCTTAGCACTATCGGCCTTGGGATTTGACCTCTCCGTTTATGATGTTTTCGGGATCTTTGCCGCTGGTGGCACGATCGTCCAGCCAACTGCCACGCAAGCTAGGGAGCCCGCTAGCTGGCTCACCTTGATCGACCAGCATCAGGTAACTGTTTGGAATTCGGTACCCGCGTTGATGGAAATGCTGGCTACCTTCCTGGACCAATCTGAGCCGATCCCCAGCTTGCGACTGGTCATGCTCAGCGGCGACTGGATTCCAATCACTTTGCCGGCGAGGATTGGCCAGATTGCTCCTCAGGCAAAACTCGTTTCCTTGGGTGGCAGCACCGAGGCATCGATTTGGTCGGTTATTCATCTGATTGAGGAAGTTGCTCCCGAGTGGCGGAGTATTCCATATGGCAAGCCGCTGCTGAATCAACGCTGCTACGTTATTGACTCCGAGCTAAATCTTTGCCCGATCGGCGAGGTCGGTGAACTGGGAATCGCCGGAATTGGTGTGGCCAAGGGCTACCTGAATCGGCCCGATCTGACAGCCGAACATTTCGTTACCGATCCTTTTTCTCCACCGAGCTGCCTTTACCGCACCGGCGACCTGTGTCGTTATTTACCCGATGGTTCGATCGAATTGGTGGGTCGCAAAGATCACCAAGTAAAGATCCGCGGCTATCGCATTGAATTGGGTGAAATTGAAAACAAACTGCTTCAAGATGCGCGAATTCGCGAAGCAATCGTCACCGCCAGCCGAGAAGAAAGCGGAGCGCGTTTGTTGGCGTATGTGGTCTTCCAACCAGGTGTCGAAGTCAGCTTAACGGAGCTCAATACCGAGCTGAGCAAAAGCCTTCCCAACTACATGTTGCCAGCCGCGCTGATCCCACTCGAAAAATTCCCCTTGACCGCCAATGGCAAAGTCGACCGCGGCTCGTTGCCGCTGCCGGAAATAACCCGCCATCATGCGGCGCTCCAGCAACCGGCCTCGGAAACCGAATCGATCGTGGCAAACATCTTATGCCAACTACTGAATCTGGAAACGATTGACACCCGCGATGACTTTTATGCCTTGGGTGGAAATTCACTGCTAGCCGTCGCTTTGGTCAGTCGCATTCACAGAGAGTGTGGTGTGCGATTAGCCTACTCAGAGATCCTCGCCAGAGCGGCAAACACCGTCGAACTCGCCCGCTGGATCGATTCAACAACTACCCAAATAACAGAAAACAACCCGGCCAACGGCATCAGCAAGGAACGCCTCAGCGAAGCGCCACTCTCCTACCATCAACAGCAACTCTGGGTTGTCAACTTTCTGGATCAAAACCGGGCTCGTTATAACGTTCCCATGGCCTATCAGATTTCCGGGGAGCGCGACGCCACCGCGCTCCGCCAGGCAATCAGCGAGTTAGTCAACCGCAACGATATCCTCCGCACCATTTACCAAGAGTCCGATGAAGGTCTCAAGCAGGTTGTCTTAGCTCCCATCGATTTCGATTTGCCGGTAATTGATCTATCGCAGTTTGCCGGCGAAGCGTTGGAGCAAGCATTCTCAGAGCAAGCGGTTGCTTTTGCGGCAGAGCCGTTTAACCTTGGCCAGTCCTATCCGCTGCGGGCCACTGTCTATCGTTGTGCGACCGATGAGTTTCGGCTCGTACTGGTGATCCATCACATTGCCATTGACGGCCACTCTCTCACCCTGCTCCACCAACAATTGGCAGCTTATTATGGAGCTTGCCGAGGCCAAGTTGAATGCCGACTGCCGCTTCCCCAGCACCAGTATGCAAATTACGCGACCTGGCAACACGAGAATTATCCGCCCACTTCTTTTGCCGAGGAGCGGCGTTACTGGCAGGAAAAGCTAGCGGGCGACTTACCTTGCCTAACTTTTCCCAATGACAACGCGGTCACATTCGATACCGCTGGTAAAACACTGGCTGTTGAAATCGCTTCTGAATTGCTGGATGACTTACGTCGTTTCTCCACCGCTAACCAAGCCACCTTGTTCATCACGTTGTTAGCGGCGATCAAGGCAACTTTCCACCGTTATACGCAGCAGACCGATATGATTGTCGGCTCGGCAGTCTCCACGCGCGACGATTTAGACACCGAGAATCAGCTCGGCTACTTTATTAATGTGCTCCCGATGCGAACGCAAATCGATCCGTCGGGCTCGTTCCTGAAACTGTTAGACACCGTTAGGGAAACCGTGCTGGGAGCCTTGGCACACAAGAATTACCCTTTCGAATTACTGAAGAAGGAGATCCTTGCCACGCAGGCCACCGGACAAGACCCTTTCCGCATCATGTTTGTGCTGGAGCCCGCCCCCTGCCCTCTGCAACTCGATGGTCTGCCGGCGATTCCCTTGCCAATCGATACCGGAACCGCCAAGTTCGACCTGCTGATCGCTGCCAAGGAAACGGCGAAAGGTTTAAGGTTGGAATTGGAATACCGCTGCGAGCAATTCAATCAGAAACGCATTCAACGCTTTGCCGAACATCTACAGATTTTATTGGCGGACGCGGTCGCCAATCCCCAACAAATTATCCATCAACTCGCTTTGCTGACCGACAGTGAACAGCCTATCGTGCTCGCCGACGGCGGTCCCCGGATTGACGAGAGCCGCGCGGCAGATGCGATGCGCGACGACTCGACAACAAGCTTGGTACATGAACGTTTTGCCGCGCAAGCGAAACGATATCCCCACGCGGTGGCGGCACGCTTTGGTGATCAAGTTTTAACCTACGAGCAATTGGACCAGCGGGCTAACCAATTGGCCAACCGGTTGGCGCAATTAGAAGTTGGCCCCGATGTTCCCGTCGCGATCAGCCTGCTGCGTTCCCCGGAGATGTTAATTTCCGTGCTGGGTATCCTTAAAGCCGGCGGCACCTATGTCCCGGTTGACCCCAATTTGCCTAGCCTGAGGCAACAGCAGATTCTTGCCGACTGTCGTCCCCAAGTGTTGCTGACCGATAGTCGCTTACTCGACTCCGCGGAGGAGCGACTCCCCGTCGATCATATACTTTGCCTGGATCAGTTCGCGGAGGCTGACGACGACGCGACTTGCTGTCCACAGCCCGCAGTTGGCCCCAATAATTTGGCCTACATTCTCTATACATCGGGTTCGACAGGCACGCCCAAGGGCGTGGCGATGCAACATGGGGCTGTGGATAATTTAATTGCTTGGCAATTGGACAACTCCACCGCCACCGCGGGAACAAAAACGTTGCAGTTCGCCGCTTTGAGCTTTGACGTTTCTTTCCAAGAGATCTTTGCCACGCTGTGCAGCGGCGGCACGCTCTACCTAATTGAAGAGACACTACAAAAAGACTTACACCAGCTCTGGAAATTCATTGTAGCAACGGGGATTGAACGGGTTTTCCTCCCCTTTGTTGCTCTCCGCAGCCTGTGCGAATCGGGCCAGGATAACGCCCGGGAAGCGAGTTTACGGGAAGTGATCACCGCTGGCGAAAGATTAGAAATTACGCCGCTGGTACGTCAATTTTTTGAGCAGCTTCCCGATTGCCGGTTGTGGAATCACTACGGGCCTACGGAAACCCACGTGGCGACTGCATACCAACTCGACGCGGACGTTTCACGTTGGCCGGCACGACCGCCCATTGGCTTGCCGATTGATCGCTGCGCGGCGATTGTGTTAGACCAACATCAACAACCGGCCCCCCAAGGTGTCGCCGGGGAATTGTATTTGGGAGGCGTCTGTCTCGCTCGTGGCTATTACGGTAACGAAGCATTCACCAACGAGCGATTCATTGAAAGCCCCCTCGCGGCACTGTCCTCTCCGCGATTGTATCGCACCGGCGACATTGCCTGCTGGAATTGGCAAGGGCAACTAGAATACCTAGGCCGCAACGACACGCAAATCAAACTGCGTGGCCACCGCGTTGAGTTGTCAGAGATTGAGGTTTTATTAAGCCACTTCCCTGGGGTTCGCCAAGCTGTCGTCAACGTCAAACCAAGTCAGCAAGGGGGCCATTTATTAGCACACGTCATCGCCGATCGAACGTCAACAAACGGTGACGAGCTAAAACACTACTTGGCAATGAGATTACCGAGCTACTCGGTGCCGCAGCAAATTCATATTGTTGATGAGTTTCCCAAGACTGCCACTGGCAAAGTTGATCGTCAGCTTTTGGCCGCCAGGGAGCCGACCGAAGCTTTCACCGAACAGCAAAGCCACAGCACCGGTGACGCCGAACAAGCTTCTTCGAACGTGTCTCATTCAGCCCGCGCGCCTGATCCGTTGGAGGCCCGTTTGCTGACAATTTGGCAGACCGTGCTGGGCAACGAATCACTGACGATTGAGAGCAATTTTTTTGCCGCCGGCGGTGACTCCTTATCAGCAGCGATGCTTTTCTCGCGAATGGAAAAAGCATTCGGCAAGGCGGTCTCGATCACCACGCTGGTCGCTTGCCCGACCGTGGCCTCGTTGGCGGAAGTGTACCGCAAACAAGATTCCGCGCAATCAGCTTGCTGGGATTCGATCGTTGAATTGACACCACGAGGCTCAGCCGCACCACTGATTTGTTGTCCGGGGATCGACGGTCACTTACTCAACTTTCGCGAATTGGCCAAGTTAGTTGGTCAGGACCGACCAGTCATCGGCGTGCAACCGGTGGGGCTCGATGGGCTCCGCGAACCGCTGGGAAGCATTGAGGAGATTGCCGAATTCTATTTGCGGGCTGTGCGGCAAGCGGTTCCGCAAGGGCCATACCACCTGGCTGGTTTCTCCTTCGGTGGGGTGATCGCTTACGAGTTGGCACAAAGATTGCGTCGCGAAGGGGAACAGGTCACGCTCACGATGATCGACGCGACCGCCGGACTACCTATCCCCGCGCCGTGGCTACAACGAGTGGCATTTCATTTTTGTTACGCCGCAGCCTGCAAAGGTCGGCAACGCTGGAGCTATCTGAAGGAACGCGTGGAAGCTTTCTGGTTCGGTTTGCTCCATCAGTTCAACTGGATCAGCATGGAACAGCGGCTCGAGCGAATCATCGACCTGAGCGGAAATTACGCCAAGGTCGCGGCGGCAAATATGGAAGCGCTGGCAGCTTACCGACCCCAACCAGCATTGGGTTCGGGTACGCTCTATCGCGCCAAGCAACGAGCGAACTGGCCTGGCAAAGAGCGAGATGACCCGTTGGTGGGCTGGAGAGAAGCCTTTTCCACGGCAAAAATTGAAATGGTGGAAGTCGACGGGGCGCACGCAAATATGCTCTCCGCCGAGCAAGTCGGTGGACTTGCCGAACACCTCCGGCAAGCAATGCGCGTGACCGATGAAGCGGCCAGAAGAAGCCGCGACAAAAATTAACGCACCCCTGTACCCCTGCCAGCCTCGCAGGTCGACTACGATGATCGTGCCTTGCGATTACGATCACCTGTCACTATCAATGAGAGCCGAGCATGATGATGAGCCCTCCCGCGATATTTTGTCGCGCAACAATCATTCGCGGAGTACTGTGTGTGCTGGCTGGAATCCTATCCGCGGAAAGTGGATTGGAACGCCATTTGTTCGCCCAAGATAATAGCGTTTTTCAATCGCCCACCGTGCTTCCGCAATCCCGAGCGCACGCGCATAACGATTACCAACATCCTCGTCCCTTGATGGATGCTTTGGCGGAAGGATTTTGCAGTGTGGAAGCTGATATTTTCTTGGTGAACGGCGAACTGCTGGTGGCTCACGAGCCGAGCGAATTATCACCGCAGCGAACATTGGAGGCTCTATATTTGAACCCTTTGCGGAAACGCATCCGCGAGATGGGCGGACGGGTCTATCCGCAAGGCCCCCAATTTACGTTGCTGATTGATTTCAAATTGGAGGGAGCCCCCACTTATGAAGTCTTACGGAAACAACTGGAGCGTTACCGAGAAATGCTCGTACCTCAAGCCGGTAGCCCGCTTGGTCTTGACGGCCGTCCCTCCGCCGCGGTGCAAATCGTTATCTCTGGGAACCGCCCGATCGCGGCGATTCAAAACGATCCCGAACGCTTAGTGGGAATTGATGGCCGCTTAAGCGACCTCGATACAACCCTATCGGCGGACCTCATGCCAATGATCAGTGACCGCTGGCCAACTCATTTCCGCTGGCGGGGACAAGGTTCGTTTCCCGCACAGGAACGCGAGCATCTGCGGCGGGTTGTGGAGCAAGCGCACGCGGCTGGGCGACGCATACGTTTTTGGGCAACCCCCGAACTGCCCGTCGTTTGGGATGTTTTGCTCGCCGCGGGTGTCGATCACATTAACACCGACCAATTAATAAAATTGCGAATGCATTTAAATAACCAAAATCCATCGGCTGCGAAAAACTAGCTGCGGGTACATCTTAGCGCGAGGGCCTTGCTAGCGGTTGTCAAACAGGAATAATGCCAGCGTTACGAGTTAGCATTTACCAGGAGTTCAATAATGGCACACGAAGCGACACTGAAGAATTTACAAACAGCGTTGGCGATGGAACTGACGGCCACGCACCAATATCAATTGCATGCCGGTGTGCTTGACGACTGGGGGATGGATCGGCTGGCAATGAAGATGCGTGAAGAGATGCAAGAAGAGCTGGGCCATTCCAACGACTTTCTGGAAAGAATTATTTTCTTGAAAGGTGATCCCGAATTGAAACTAGCCAAGATGCCAGCTCGCGCTAACACCTTGGTCGAGTTGTTCGAATCCGATTTAAAGGATGAGCGTGAAGCGATCGTGTTTTACGTGCAGGCTTCTCAGCAAGCAGCTGCCGACGGTGACATCGGCTCGCGCATGTTGTTCGAACGCATTGCCCTGGATGAGGAAGGGCACATGTCGTGGCTGGACTTGCAATTGGACTTGATCAAACGCATGGGCGAGCCGGCCTATATTTCCAAGCACATTTCGGCCCCCGGTGAAGCCGAAGAGTAAGTCGTCACTCATTTCGCATGCCGGAGCATTTCGGCCGGGTTGGCCAAATGCGCCGGAGCGACCAAGGTCAAACGATCGCGCAGCGTTGCCTTGCGCTGCTGTAGCCAATCGGTTGCTTGCTCCAGCGTCATCTCTTGCCGACGCTGGATTCTTTCCCAGCGCAACTTGGAATCATTCCACAACCAGATCGAATATTTGGGAAGTTCGGCAGCGATCGCGGGCCCCTCATCTTTACGGGGCCGGACCACCGCGTGAGCCGATGGCCCCACCAGCTCGCGACACATCGAACGCGCTTCGTCAATCGAGACATCGGTTGCCACCAAGCGGGGATCACACCCTTGCTGGCGTAGTTCCACATCAAATGTTCGCAGTTTTCCAGTAGCCTTTACCATGGTCGTGTGCCTCCTATAGCGTGATATCGGGAAGCAGAATTGCTGTTTCCAATCCATTATTCGCAACCGCCGTGACACCTCTGGTCACAAGTCGCAGAAAAGTTGGGAAGATTTTTTTCAGCATTGCTCTACAATGGGGTCGAGCCTCCCCTCTTCGCATGCCGTTCCCTAAGAACCTATCCGAAAACCCAAAATAACCGGCGGCTAGCGCCAAAGCGGCTAACGGTTTTCGGATCGGCTCTAAAACTCGACGTAACCATCAATGTCAAACGCCTGGGTCCACGACGCCATTTCCCGGATTGAATCGGATTTCAACCGTTCGGCCGACACGCACTTGATTCGCGTCCCCCTGCCCGGCTGTGACGGAATCGATTTTTACCTCAAGGACGAATCGATTCACCCCTCGGGAAGCCTCAAGCACCGCTTGGCTCGCTCACTGTTTCTCTACGCCATCTGCAACGGCTGGATCAACGAGGGGACGCCGGTAATCGAAGCTTCGTCGGGCAGCACGGCAATCAGCGAAGCCTACTTTGCGAAGCTGCTCGATTTGCCCTTCCACACGGTGATTCCCGCCTCCACCTCGCGGGAAAAAATCCACAAAATTCAATTCCTCGGCGGGCACTGTCACCTCGAACCGGGCGGTGACATGTACCAAGCCGCT
>CAZHTX010000060.1:7638-17064 GCA_964535475.1 uncultured Pirellulaceae bacterium | reverse complement strand
TTTCTAGCTGATTCCGTTCAAGGTAACGGTGGCTAGCGCCAAAACCGCTAACGGTTGGTTAGCCGTTTGGGCGCTAGCCCCGGTTCTCGTCTCTTTAGACTTAGACCGCTTGATGCGGCTGGGTTTCGACACGGAACTGAGACACGAGTTCTCGCATTTCGGTTGCCAGTCGGTTCAGTTCGTCACCCGATGCTCGACTTTGGTCGGCACCGGCGGCGGTTTCTTGCAAGACGTCGTCAACGTGTGTCATGTTGACAGTGATCTCGCGACTTGCCTCTGCCGATTCGGCGACACCTCGGGCGACGACGTTGGCCATATCGGCCGCCCCCGTCACGTGGTCGGCAATTTGTTGCGTGGTGATATTCTGTTCCTCGACCGCCGAAGCGATCATCCGGCTCAGTTCATTCACGCGGCTGACCACTTGGCTGATCTCTTGAATCGACTCCACCGCTTGACCCGTGCTGTTTTGCATGGCCTCGATGCGAGAGCGAATATCGTCGGTCGCGGCGGCGGTTTGCTTGGCCAGTTCCTTAACCTCGGTAGCCACCACGGCGAAGCCCTTGCCAGCTTCGCCGGCTCGAGCTGCTTCGATGGTTGCGTTCAGAGCCAACAGGTTGGTTTGCTCGGCGATATCTTGAATCACCTCGATCACCTTGCCGATTTCTTGAGCGGCAATTCCCATATCGCCGACTTTAGCGTTAGAGACTTCGGCCAGGGAAGCGGCTTGTCCAGCCACTTCGGCGGTTTGTTCAGCGTTATCAGCGATCTCGCCAATGGTCGCTTTCATTTCCTTGACGGCGGTGGCGACGGTGCCGATGGAGTTGCTCATATCATCAGTACTTTGCGCGATCACGCCCATGTTGATGCTGAGTTCTTCCGCGGCGCTGGACACGGTAGCCGACTGTGTCTTAGACTGGGCGGCACCGCTGCTGAGGTGTGAGGAGGTTTCACTCAGCGACTTGCTGGCTCCGGTCAGCGTGGTGACGTTCCCGGCGATCGATTTGACGATGTCTTGGGTGCGTTTGACGAACTTGTTGAAGTACAAGGCCAATTCGCCCAATTCGCCAACTTGATTTTCATCGAGTTGTTTAGTCAGGTCGCCGTCTCCTTCAGCAATGTTCTTGAGGGTGGCGACGGTGGCATCGATGGGCGACATTAGCATCCGAATCACGAAACCGGCGACTGCGAAAATTCCGATGGTGGCGAACACGGCTGCGAGGCTACTGAACAACAACATGCTGCTTTGGATGCTCTTGGCGTCATTTCGCATCGCGGCAATCGCACTGTGTGCTTCGTCGGTGGTGATTTCGGTGACAACGGCCCAATTCAAACCTAGCAAGTTGATGGGGCTATATGCGGCCAGCACTTGATCACCCAGGTAGTTGGTGCACTGGGTGACTCCGGTCTCGCCTGCCAAAGCTTTCTGAATCGCTTCGCTGTCGTAGGTCGTTTTGGTGCGGAATGACTTTACGATGGAGTGCTCTTGGGGAGCGCGGGTGGTGTTGCAACGCAATTGGTGATCTTGCCCGACTAGGTAGGATTCGACAGTTTCCCCCAATTGCATCTTCCGCGTCATGACTTCGTTGACGCGGTCAACAGGCATTTGAAAGATCAGCACACCGATCGTCTTGCCGTCGGCCACGATCGGGCTGGAAATGAAGCTGGCGGGAGCTTCGTAGCTAGGCCAATAGTTTTTGAAATCGACCAAGAAGGTGGCGTTCGGATCGGTGCTTCGTTGTGCCAATCGAAATGCTTCACCGAAATTGGTTTGAGCGTACGGACCATTGATTAGGCTGGTGCCAAAATCAAGTTCCTTAAACACGCTGTAAACGATGTTGCCCGATTCGGGGTCAGCAATGAAGATGTCGTAGTATCCAAAACGTTCCAGGTATTGGCGGAACATCTGGTGATATTTCTTGTGGGTTTCATTGTAGTCCGTATCGCTGCCAGCCGCCTCGAGCAAGTGCTTGCTACCGAGCGGGTTCGAGTTGGAAACAATATAAGCGTGTTGCAACGCGACGGCGTCTTCGCTGAGTTGGTTAAGGTGGGCGGTCGCGTTAGGTGTTGCTTCTGGATTGAGGCGACGATACTCGGCAGAGAAAGTTCCCTCATAAAAATCCCGTAACTCGCGTCGTTGATTCTCGATTTCCGCGGTGCTGGTTTCGTTTTGGTCGCGGAACGTGTTAAATGTTTGACGGAACTCTTGGGTGGCCGCCGTGGTTGCGTTATTTTGGCTGAACGTGGCAACTTGGTCCGAAATGAAGCCAAAGTAGTCTTCAATCTGCTGGCCTTTAATCGCACGGACAGAAGCAAGTTGCGCTTCGTTCTGCTGTTGAAGCGCAGTTGCGGCATCATCGGTGACATCCTGAGTACCCGATGTGGCGTTCCAGATGTTAAGTACGGAGATCGCCAGCATTGGCACAAGGCCGCATGCTAGAAAGGCAATCGTTAAGCGTCCACGGAGTTTCATGCGAAAGTTCCCTCAAAGTAGGCGAATGCAGGAAGAACGGTTTGAGAACGGGGGCTGAAAAAGGTTACAGGTGATCTAGTTGAAAAAAATCGTTGGTTTGAAGACTATTTGAAAACCGTTAGCCGGTTTGCCGCTGGCCGCCAGACCACTTGGTTTTAGAAAAGTCTTTTAGGTTGGTGATGACGCGGATTCCATTGTGCTGGCAAGTGCGTGGGGATCGAGAATCACCACAACTGCTTCGTCACGAATATGGACTCCGCGAATGTAACGGCGATCGACCTGGCTGAGGTTTGGTGGTCGTCGACTGATCGCCTCGGGGGAAATCGCTAAGATGTCCGAGACGTTGTCAACCATCACCCCGACTCGCTCTCCGTTGATTTTCAGCACCAAGTTGCGACTCGTGCGAGTTGGTTCCGTGGCGGGCAAGCCGAGCAGGCGATGTAAGTCGAGCACTGTAACGACATCGCCGCGGAGGTTGATCACACCGCGAATCGAGTCAGGCGCGCCGGGGACCGGAGTCAATTCGAGCTGCCGGTTGATTTCCTGAACATGTTCTATTTCCACACCCAGCACGCAGTCGCCGACTCCAAAGCTGACCAATTGCATGGTGGCAGGGGAGGTGGTGGATTCGTCGTTGGAATGATTTGCCACGTTGGCAGGAGTTGAGTTCATGATGGACTACCGCAAGACGATATAATGGAGAATCAATAATAGGTTGTGCTATCTAGCGCTGCTTCCTGAGGGGGCAGCGTTAGGCCGATTTTGCACGTCCTTCTTTGGTGCCCAAAATTTTGCCGATCGACGACAACAGTGCGGGCTTATTCATTTTGACCTGATAATCAGTCACGCCCGCGGCGTGACCACGAGCGATCGATGAATCGTCCGCCAGACTGGTCAGGGCGATCACTGGGAGGTTTGCCGTGCGAGCCAGTTTGCGGACACGCTCGGTTAAACCGAATCCATCCAAGCGAGGCATTTCCACGTCGGTCACCAGCAAGTCGACTTCCAGACCTTCGGAGAGTAATTCCCAGCCTCGTTCACCGTCCTCGGCTTCAAAGACTTCGAAGCCTTCTTCCCGCAAGGTGCGAATGAGGAAGCTGCGGAAGAACCCGCTGTCTTCGCAGACGAGCACGCGGTTGCGGTTCTCAGGCGGACGCTTCTTCTTGAACTCCTCAAACCATTCAGGACGCAGTCGTTCGCAGAGGCCGTAAAGGTCGAGCAGACGTGTGGTCCGTTCGTCGATCACCGTGACCCCGGCTACGCCTCGCTCGTCACATGCGTCGCCGTCAACTTCAATACGGCAATGGCGAATGTCATCGAGTTCGGGGGCAACCAGGCCGACTTCCCGACCAAAGATCTGGAAGACGATCACGAACAGGTGGTCCCGCTGGTAGGGTTCGGTGACCGTCAGCGCTTCGTCCAGTTCAATCAGCGGCAACGTGCCACGGCGATATTGCAGCGCTTTGCGGGCGCCAACTAAATCGAATTGCTCGGCAGTCACCCTTTCAATTCGGCTGACCACATCCATCGGGATAGCAAAGCGATCGTGATCGGAGACTCGCAGCAGCACCAAGCGATGTTCGTCGGAGGGGAGCTCGCCGCTGACCGCCTGGTTGGCGGCTTCGTCGCTTTCGTCAACCTCATTCGCCAGTGAAGCTCGTGCCGCCACGCCGGCCGCGTCCAAGATCATGGCAACTCGGCCATCTCCTAAAATTGTGGCACCCGCCAACAAGGTTAGGTGTGAGAGGTGGCGTCCCAGCGGTTTGACAACAATTTCCTCGCTATCGAGCACTTGGTCGACAGCCAAGGCAAAGCGGGTGGCGCCCGATTCGATCACCACAACTTGATGAGGTTGTGTTGAATTCTGATCGTTATCGAGTTCCGAAGGAATTTCTAAAATGGTACTCAAACGAACCAGAGGAATCAGATTGCCACGCAAGCGTAAGACCTCCGCGCCACTGACCCATTCGATTCGTTTTTCTTGGCCGTCGGCTCGCACCAACTCCACAATATTTGCTTGCGGCAAGGCGTAGCGATGACCTGCTGAGGAGACAATCATGCTCGGCACGATCGCCAGCGTTAGCGGTAGGGTAATGCGAATCGACGATCCTTTGCCGAGGGTCGAATCGAGTTCTACCGAGCCACCGAGTTTTTCGATGTTCGTGCGGACCACATCCATGCCGACGCCGCGGCCGCTGACATCAGTAATCTGGGCAGCGGTCGAGAAGCCGGGGGCAAAGATCAAACTCAGCGATTCGCGATTCGACATCGATTCAGCTTTCTCCGCCGTCAATACTCCTTTCTCAATCGCTTTGCGACGCAGCACCGCGGGGTCCATGCCGGCGCCATCGTCGATGATTTCAATCACCACCTTGCCAGCTTGATGACTGGCGCGCAGTCGTACCAAACCCTCTTCCGGCTTTTTCGCTTGGCTGCGGACTTCGGGGCGTTCGATACCATGATCGACCGAGTTGCGAATCAAGTGAGTGAGTGGATCGGCGATCGCTTCGACGATTGTTTTATCAACTTCGACGTCATTGCCATCCATTTCCAGCCGCACCTGTTTGCCCAGTTGGTTGGACAGATCGCGGATCACGCGAGGGAACTTGCCGAACACGTTCCCGATCGGCTGCATGCGAGTTTGCATGATCGTCTCTTGTAACTCGGTGGTGACTTGGTCGAGCCCCGCCGCAATCGTGTCCAAAGCGGCCGTGCGTCCGACGCTGTTGCCGATCGTCCGCAGCAATTGATTCCGGCTGAGCACCAATTCACCAGCTAGATTCATCAAGCGGTCAAGCACGCGGACGCCGACGCGAATGCTGGCTTCGGGGGTGCCGCTGCGGCGGTTGCCAGCGTTACGAGCTGCCGCCGGTTCTTTGGCTTCGCTGCTGGTTGGCGGGGTGTTTTCCAGCTCGTTTGCCACCACTTGCGTGGTCTCGGCGACCGTAGCCAAGGCCTGGTCGGCCACGTCGGAACCGCTGAGCGAGGCCTCCACTGGCTGGGCCGGTGTGTTTTCGGCAGCCGCGTCGGGCGTTGTCTTGGTAGCTCGCTTAGCCGTGCTTTTCCCCGCGCTCTTGGCAGTCGTTTTGGCAGTCGTCTTAGCAGGCGTTTTGGCAGGCGTCTTAGCAGGCGTTTTGGCGGCGGGTTGTTTCCCCGTTGTGGAACGAGGCTTGCGGGTGGTTGTCTTTTTGCCGCTGGCCGTGGAGCGTCGCCGAGTTGTTTTCGTTTTGGCAGTCGCTGTGGCGTTCTCGCCAACTAATGCTTCAACCGATTCTGCTGCTGCAGCCGACTCTGCCGTTTCTGCCTGTTCCGAGGCTTCTTCGGTTAACACGGCATCGATGGCAGCCACCAATTCAGTGACGTCCTCATGATTGCTATCGTGCACGATTTCAATCAGCGATCGCAGGCGATCGGCCCCCTTCAGCAGCACGTCCACATTATAAGGAGTGGGAATGATTTTATGATCGCGGAACTTACCCAGCACATTTTCCAGGCTGTGCGACAAACGATTAATGGTCTGCAGCCCGAGGAAGCCGGCGGCACCTTTAACCGAGTGAATAGCGCGGAAAACGGTGTTGACTAGGTTGTCATCAATGTCAGCGCCGAGAGCTTCAATCTGCAGGAGTTGAGCTTCAATATCGGCGAAATGTTCGCGGGCTTCATCGACAAACTCGACGACCAACTGTTCTTCGTCCATTGGGTGAAACCGATCAGGCGGGAGTACGTTAGTTTGAGGGGGGAGGGGAACCAATCCTCTGAAAAGTAGGTCATGATCGTTAGCCAAAAGTTCCAAACGGGGGAAAATGGAAAAATTGTCGACTCTCACTCAATTCCGTCTCCTTGGTCGGTTTCATGATCTAGATTTCCCTATTGCCGCTTGGCCATTCCTTGTTTCGCCCGTGTCGCTTTAGTGGGGCGTAGCGGCGTACGATCAATTTCGCAGAGGACTACGAAACATGAATGTTTTGGTTGTGGATGATTCAGGTGTGATGCGTAAAATCATCGCACGGTCGTTGGGAGCTCTCGGTGTGAACAGCATCGAAGAGGCTGGTGACGGTCGCGAAGCACTTGAAGTTTTTGGCGATGGCAGTCGCTTTGATCTAGTCATTACTGACTGGAACATGCCAGAGATGAACGGTTTGGAACTATCGAAGCAGATTCGCGCTGATGGCAGTAAAGTGCCCATCATGATGGTGACGACTGAATCGGAAAAAGATTCCGTCCTGAAAGCGATTCAGGCCGGCGTCAATGATTACTTGGTCAAACCGTTTGACAATGAGATGCTTAAGCTCAAGCTCAATCGATTGATCAAAATCGAAGCGTAAGCCCAGTTCGGTTGAGGCTCCCTGGGAGCCTCAACGAGACGCTTCAACAGGCCGGTGATGCTGAACGGCAGCATTACCTCGCGAGAACTCTGCCCATTTTTTCCTCCACCGAGAGCGGCAGCCGGCTGCCGTCGAATTATGCAACAGTTCATCCTAGACGCCTTTGTGACAGCGGCGACTGAAGTCTTTGAGACGATGATGGGGCGGAAGGTCGTCGTCGGTTCGCCTTATGTCGTCACAGCGGCGATTTGCGAACAAGATGTCAATTCCATGGTCGGTCTCTCGGGCGGCTTGCCCGGGAACGTGATCGTGGGTGTGGACCGGAAGCTGGCGATCGATTTTACGGAAAACGTGATCGGGCACGCCACCGATACGATTGACGAACAGGTGATTGACGCCGTGGCGGAAATTGCCAACATGATCGTGGGGGCGGCAAAGTGCAAACTGACCCAGTACAAGTTGAGTATGTCGTTGCCCAGCGTGATCTGTGGCCGCGGTTTGACGATCAATTTTCCCGGCAACGTCCGCCCGGTATGCATCCCCTTCGATTTGGAAGGGGCCAAATTGAGCCTCTGCGTGGGACTCTACGACGAATCTGAGCCCAGCGAGAAGTGTGAGCTTCCGGAAATTGCCGCCAAGCCCTCGCGGGGACCCGTGTTGGCTTTTGACAATAAGTAATTTTCCTCAGTTTTCTTCGCCGCTTCCCCTTCGACGCCGTGAACCGCGAATGTCATAATCGAGTCTTCAAGTTCGCTTGAATGCACGATTCTGTTTTGACACTCCATTTCGCGGGATAGACACGGATGAGCGACTCGGTTTCTGATGAAAACACACCGACTGGTGATCACTCCGCACCACATAATGAAGGCGTTGCGGGGCCAGGTGAGAACGCGGCATCAGCTCCACGTCAGAATTTTATCGAGCAAGCGATCGACCAAGATTTGGCCAGCGGTCGGTTTTCTCAAGTCCAAACGCGTTTCCCCCCCGAACCCAACGGCTACTTGCACATTGGGCACGCCAAGAGTATCTGCCTGAACTTTGGCTTGGCCAAAAAGTATGGTGGCGCCTGCAATCTGCGATTTGACGATACCAATCCGACCAAGGAAGAGACGGAGTATGTCGATTCGATCATGGAGGATGTACGCTGGCTGGGTTTCTCTTGGGACAACCTTTGTTACGCCAGCGATTACTTCGAGCAACTCTACGAGTGGGCAGTCGTCTTAATCAAAGCCGGCAAAGCTTACGTCTGTGATCTTAATGCCGAGGAGACTCGCAAGTACCGTGGGACAGTCACCGAGGCGGGAGTGAACAGCCCTTTTCGTGACCGTTCGGTGGAAGAAAATCTGGATTTGTTCGCTCGCATGAAGGCGGGTGAGTTCGCTGACGGCCAGCGGACGCTGCGAGCCAAAATCGACATGGCGGCGGCCAATTTGAATCTGCGTGATCCGGTCATGTACCGCATCATGCACGCGCAGCACCATCGCACGGCCGATTCCTGGTGCATCTATCCGATGTACGACTGGGCGCACGGCCAAAGCGACTCGTTGGAAAACATCTCCTTCTCGATTTGCACACTCGAGTTCGAACAGCATCGGCCGTTATATGATTGGTTCTGCCAAAATCTACAGATTCACCATCCCCGGCAGATCGAGTTTGCCAGGTTGAATCTTACCTACACGGTGATGAGTAAACGTAAACTGCTGCAGCTGGTGCAGGAGGGGCATGTCAGCGGCTGGGATGATCCGCGGATGCCGACGATCAGCGGGCTGCGGCGACGTGGCTATACCCCCGAGTCGCTGCGAAACTTCTGCGCCGATATCGGCGTCGCTAAGTTTAACAGCATGATCGATATGGTGCGGCTGGAGAACGCGGTTCGCGAACACCTCAATCGCGTCGCGCCACGACGCATGGCGGTGCTCGATCCTATCAAGCTGACGATTACCAACTGGCCCGAGGGGCAGGTGGAGATGGTCGACGCAGTCAATAACCCGGAAGATCCAGCAGCCGGCACTCGCGAGGTTCCCTTCAGTGGCACGCTGTATATCGAGCGGGACGATTTTCGCGAGCAAGCGCCGCGGAAGTTCTTTCGCCTCAAGAAAGGTGGCGCCGTGCGGTTGCGAGCCGCTTACGTGGTCGACTGTCACGACTGCGTGAAAGACGCTGAGGGCAACGTGGTCGAAGTTTTATGCACTTATGATCCCGAAACCCGCAGCGGCAGCGGTACCAGCGAACGTAAAGTCAAAGGCACCATTCATTGGGTCAGCGCCGAGCATGCTCGCGATGTCACCGTGCGTTTGTATGATCGCTTGTTCCGAGTGGAAAATCCCGACTCCTCACAGTCCGGTCAAAGCTTTCTTGATCATCTCAATCCCGATTCGATCGAAACGGTGACCGCCAAGGTCGAGCCCGCTTTGGTGGCGGACGAAATCGGCCAACGCGTGCAGTTTGAGCGATTGGGTTACTTTGTTGTCGATCCCGACAGCACGGCCGAGTCTCGCGTTTTTAATCGCGTCGTCTCCCTCCGCGATAGCTGGGGGAATATGGAGGCAAAAGGGAAAGTCGATTGACGGTTGGTCGCCCGCGGCTAGCGCCGTCGGCTCACGGTCGGTTGCCCGCGTCGGCTCACGGTCG